>CAYGIT010000065.1:0-14942 GCA_964349955.1 uncultured bacterium | reverse complement strand
AAATACGATCTTGTCGATTTCAAGGCGGGAAGCGCCGGCGCCACCGGCATCGCGGGAAAGTTTCAAATCGGAAAGAAGGACCCGGTTGGGAAACCGGACCCGGATCTTCCCGATTTCAACTTTGGCTTTTAAGAATTCTCCGGCTTTGGCTTCTGCAAGCTGCTTAAAATCCTTTGCGGCGGTTCCCCATCGCAAAAAGGCATAAGGGACCCCCGTGAAGAAAGCGAGAGAAAAAAGAACAAACGCCACAATGAACCGCGGCCGCACCATGCCAATCACCTCGAAGGGATCTAGGATACTTTTTCAAACTGGATTGATTCGCCCCGGAGAACCGCCTGGATTTTATCGCCTTCCTTAAACTTTCCTCCCAGAATCTCCTCGGCAAGAATATTTTCGATGTAGCGCTGAATCGTGCGTTTCAACGGGCGCGCCCCAAAAACGGGGTCATACCCCTTGTCGATTAGCGATTTGACCACTTCCGGCGATAAAAGAAGTTCCATCTTTTTGTCTTTTAACCGGTCGATCACTTCCTTGAGTTCGAATTCAATGACCTGCTCAAGGTCCTGGCGGCTAAGCGGATGAAACACAATAATATCATCGATCCGGTTCAAAAACTCGGGCCGGAAAAACCGCTTGGTCTCATCCAGTAATTTTCGTTTCAGGGTTTCATACGTCAATTCATCGGTCTGGGGTTTAAAGCCAAGATCGCCCTGCTTGCGCACAAGGTCGGCTCCCACATTTGATGTCATGATCACAATCGTGTTCCGGAAATCCACTTTGCGGCCGAAAGAATCCGTGAGCCGGCCTTCTTCCATTAATTGAAGAAGGATATTGAATACATCCGGATGCGCTTTTTCAATCTCGTCAAAGAGCACCACGGTGTAGGGACGGCGACGAACTTTTTCGGTCAACTGCCCGCCTTCTTCATATCCGACATATCCCGGAGGCGCTCCGACAAGACGCGACACATTGAATTTTTCGCCGTATTCGGAGCAATCGATGACAGCCATGGCATCACCATCTCCGAACATAAATTCGGCAAGCGCGCGGGCAAGCAGGGTTTTCCCGACTCCGGTGGGCCCAAGAAAAACAAAGGCCCCGATCGGACGGCGGGGATTGCGCAGCCCCGAACGCGCGCGGCGGACCGCATGAGAAATCGCGCGAATGGCTTCGTCCTGGCCGATCACGCGCTTGTGAAGTTCATCTTCCATGCGGAGAAGCCGGGCCGTTTCCTTTTCTTCCAGGCGGGCAAGAGGAACACCCGTCCATTTGGAAACAATATGGGCAATGTCCTCGCCCGTCACCTGGACTTCGATTTCGGACTTGGATTCCTTCCAGTTTTTTTTCATACGTGCAAGCTCTTCTTTGGCTTTTCGTTCATCATCCCGCAATTTGGCGGCCTTTTCGAAATCCTGGGCCTTGATCGACGATTCTTTTTCGCGTTTGAAACTTTCGATTTCCACTTCAAGTTTTTTCAAATCTTTCGGCAGAGTCGTTACTCCAAGCCGGGCGCGGGAAGCCGCTTCGTCGATCAAATCGATCGCTTTGTCCGGCAAGAAACGGCCTGTAATATAACGGTCAGAAAGTTTGGAGGCGGCTTCAAGCGCTTCATCCAGGATTTTTACCCGGTGATGGGCTTCATATTTATCCCGCAGGCCTTTGAGGATTTGAATGGTCTCGTCAACACTCGGCGGCTCTACCATGATGGTCTGAAAACGGCGGGCCAGTGCGGCGTCCTTTTCAATGTATTTCCGGTATTCATCAAGCGTCGTAGCGCCGATGCACTGGATTTCGCCGCGCGAAAGGGCGGGTTTCAAAATATTAGAGGCATCGATCGCGCCTTCCGCGCCGCCCGCGCCCACCAGAGTGTGCAGTTCATCAATAAAAATAATGACATTGTCGGAACGGCGGATTTCATCCATGACAGCTTTAATGCGCTCTTCAAACTGGCCTCGGTATTTCGTGCCGGCAACCATGAGGGCAAGGTCCAAAACCACCATGCGCTTATCGATGAGAATTTCCGGCACATCTCCGGAAATAATGCGCTGCGCAAGCCCTTCCACAATGGCCGTTTTGCCGACCCCGGCTTCTCCCAAAAGCACCGGATTATTTTTTGTACGGCGCGCAAGAATTTGCACGACACGCTCAATTTCATTTTCACGGTTCACGACAGGATCCAGTTTGCCTTCGCGCGCCAACTGGGACAAATCACGTCCAAAAGCATCGAGCGCGGGCGTTTTTGTTTTTCCTTTGCCCGCAGCCCCACCTGCCGGCGGCGCCGACTGACCCCCGCTTCCTCCCGCGCCGCTGGGCGTGGAAGAACCCAATAATTTGATGACTTCGGCACGGACCTTGTTTAAATCCAGGCCTACATTCATCAGCACATGACTGGCAACGCCTTCGCCTTCCTTGATGAGGCCCAGCAGCAAATGTTCGGTCCCAATATAGTTATGGCCGAGTCTTCGCGCTTCATCCATGGCAAGCTCGATCACTTTTTTGGCTTTGGGGGTAAACGGGATATCGCCGGAAACAATGGTGCTTGGCCCAAACTGCACCAGTTTTTCCACTTCCAGGCGGATGGTATCTAGCGAAAGGCCCAAGTTTTGCAAAACCGCCGCCGCCACGCTCTCGCCTTCCTTGATCAAACCGAGAAGAATATGCTCCGTTCCAATATAGTCGTGATTAAACCGCTTGGCTTCTTCCTTGGCAAGAATGATGACTTTACGCGCTCTTTCCGTAAACCGGTCAAACATAAAACCTCCATTTTAGACTACAGACCGTAGACCACAGACTACAGACCAAAGAGTTAAAAGAGCTTTTGCTTTTAGTCTGTGGTCTGTGGTCTGTGGTCTGTTGTCTCTATTTTTTATAATGACACTTGTGTCAACTTTTCGCGGATCAGGTCTGCCCGGCGGACATCCCGTTCCGTACTATTCAACGTCTTTGCGCTGATTTTCTGAAGATGCGCCGGTTGAATCAACAAAAACAGCGCGTTCAAATCCTGATGCGTAAGGTTCGATTTTACCAGCCCCATCAGGATTCCCAGCTGGAGCAGCGACAAAAGCTGGGTCGCTTCCGAAGACGAAATAACTCGAGCCGCTTTCAGGGTCCCGAGCGCGCGCCAGATCTGGTCCTCGAATTTTGCTTTTCTTTTCTCTCCGAGAAACCCGCGGGCCTCGCGTTCCTGGTCCACGACCTGGCGAATCACGGATGCCAGATTATCGATGATTTCTTCTTCCTGCTGGCCCAAGGTCATTTGATTCGAAAACTGGAAAAAATTTCCCGTGGCCTGAGTTCCCTCGCCATAGAGGCCTCGCGCCGCAAGGTTGAGCTTGGCTAGCGCTTGAAGCACTTTATGCACTTGCTTGGTCAGGACAAGGCTGGGCAGATGCAGCATGCAGGAGGCCCGAAGCCCGGTTCCCACATTGGTCGGACAAGCCGTCAAATAACCCAGCGTGGGGCTAAACGAGAACTCCGCATTTTTTTCGATTTCGGTATCCAGTTGATTGACCACCCGCCAGCTTTCCGCAAGATTGAAACCCGATTGAAATACTTGCAGCCGCAAATGGTCTTCTTCCAGGACCATGACACTCACTTGCTCATCGGGAGTCACGGCCACCGCTTTATGCCCTTTTTCATTCGCATGTTCGCGGCTGATCAAGTGCCGCTCTAGAAGGAACTGGCGATCCAAATCGGTCAAATCATTGTAGCGCAAATAATGGCCTTTTTTCAGGACCGTGCTTTTTTCGAGCACGCCTTTCATCAACTCGACAATTTGCTCCTGCTGCGCGGGAACCAATTTCTGAAGAAAAGGAAAACCTTTCAAATTCCTTGCCAGGCGCAAACGTGAACTGACAACCACATCGCTGTCCGGTCCCGTGGCCGTGAGCCATTCCACATTTTTTTTGACGAAAGAATCAATCACACTCATGATTTTCCTTTGGTGGCAGATTTTTTGCTTTTTTCTTCCGCCTGGCGTATTTCGTCCCGCAACCGGGCCGCTTCCTCAAATTCTTCCATCTGGACGCTTTTCGCAAGCCGCTCCTGCAAAACCTGAAGCACGCGCCCGCCGCCGGTATCAGCGCTTACCCGGGAAGGCCGTTTGCCGGCATGGATCGTGGAACGCTGCACCCGCTTGATCAGCGGCAAAAGCATTTTACCAAACGCGTCATAGCATTGGGCGCATCCCAGGCGCCCGGATTTTCCGAACTCTTCATACGTCATGGCACATTCGGGGCATTTTCCGGCAAACCGTTTTTCCGTAGACTTCGAAGTTTTTCCCGCATCGACCAGGCCGGCCAAAAGGTCGGTCAGGTTGAAATGGGTCTTGAAATCAGTCCCCTTTTCCTGGGCGCAAGCCTCGCACAGATGGATTTCAATCATTTGATCGTTGACGATTTCGGTCAGATGAATCGACGCCTCTTGAGTACCACAAAGGTTACAGATCATAATGGATTATTATACCACCCGCCTCAAATCTTGTACCGGACGCCGTCCGTCCGGGTCCGTTTGTGAAAAGTATCGCGAAGAAAACCGGTGAGGGGCCCCGGCTTGCCATTGCCGATCTGACGGCCGTCGATCTTCACCACCGGAATCACTTCAGCGGCAGTCCCCGTGAGAAAAACCTCATCGGCATTGAAAAGATCATGGCGTGTCAGGATCCGCTCTTCAAAAGCAATTTTTTTTGCCTGTGCAATTTCTATAATCGCCTGCCGCGTAATCCCCTTTAGTGCGCCGAGATATGTCGGAGGCGTCAATAATGTAGGGGCGGGGCTTGTCCCCGCCCGCGCCTCGTCCTTGATCATAAATACATTATCGCCCGTGCATTCCGCGACATAGCCCTGGTGATTGAGCATCAAGGCTTCCACGCAGCCGGAATTTTTCGCTTCGATTTTCGCAAGAATATTATTGAGATAATTCAGGCTTTTGATCGAAGGATTGATGGCTTCCGGGAGATTGCGCACGGTGGGCACGGTCACAATGTCCAGCCCCTTCTTATAGAAGGACTGCGGATAAAGGACGATTTTATCGGTAATAATGAACACCGTTGCCCTGGGGCATTTGGCGGGATCCAATCCCAGGTCTCCCACGCCCCGCGTCACCACCACCCGGATATAGGCATCCATAAAATTATTTTTGCGAAGGGTTTCGATAATGGCTTTCTCCATTTCCTTTTCGGACATGGGAATTTGAAGCATCAGGGTATGCGCGGACTCCCAAAGCCGTTGCAGATGCTCTTTAAGTTTAAAGACAAGGCCGTTATAAGCACGGATACCCTCAAAAACACCGTCGCCATAAAGAAGACCGTGATCAAAAATAGAAATTTTAGCTTCGCTTTTCGGGTACCACTTGCCATCAAGAAAAATTTGCAGTTCCATAAAACTCCTCATTTAGACTACAGACCGCAGACCACAGACCACAGACAAAAAACGAAATAATAAAAGATGAAAACCGTCTCAAGAATTTTGTTCTTTAAATCTTTAGCTTTTAATCTTTGGTCTGTAGTCTGTGGTCTCCGGTCTGTAGTCTGATTTTCATTGCACTTGTTTTAAATCCACGCGGCCGATATTGTCGCGCACCAAAAGGCCATCCACGAGACGGTAAACATTTTGAAAACGCCAGGCCAGGACTTCATCGTGGGTCACAATTACAAACGATTGCCCCTCATGCTGATTTAAATCCTGAATCAGCGACACGATCGATTCCGCCGTTTCGCGGTCGAGATTGCCGGTCGGCTCATCGCAAAGAACAATCGACGGCCGGTTCACAAGCGCTCGGGCAATCGCGGCCCGCTGCTGTTCGCCGCCCGAAAGCTCGGAGGGATAATGGTCCTGCCGGCTCAAAAGTTTCACGCGCTTTAAAATTTCTTTCGTCCATTTGTGGTCCGCTTTACCCGCGATCATGGAAGGCAAAAGCACGTTCTCATAAAGCGTCAGCTCCGGAAGCAAATGATAAAATTGGAACACAAGCCCGATCCGGCGGTTACGCACGCGCGCCAGGGCTTTTTCACTCATGGCGGTAATATCTTCGCCTTCGAAGATAATTTTGCCGCTGGTCGGCTGATCAAGGCCGCCCAAAAGATGAAGGAGGGTGGATTTTCCCGAACCGGAACGTCCGATGATAAAACTCATTTCGCCCGGCTTCATCTGAAAATGCACGCCTTTCAGAATGGCCAGCCTTCCGCCCGGAGTGTCATAATCTTTTTTGATATCGTAGGCCGCGAGCATCACCGCAGAATCATTATTCATAACGCAGCGCCTCCAGCGGGCTTAATTTCGCGGCCCGGTGTGCCGGATAAAGCCCCGCAAAAATAGCGGCAAGCAAGGCAAAAAATACGGTAACGGCAACATCTTCGGGATGAACTTCCGCAGGAATGCGGTCAAAGAAATAGATATCGCTCGGGAAAACCTCGAGGCCGGTCGTGCTCTTGATAAAATCCGAAACCGGATTCAGATTAAACGCCAGGAGAAGGCCGAGAATCGTGCCTGTAATGATCCCGCAAAATCCAATGCTGAAGCCTTCAAGCACGAAAATATTCCGGATATGGGCCCGGGTTGCCCCGATCGCGCGCAGGATTCCGATGTCTTTGGTTTTTTCCATAACCACCATGGTAAGCGTGGAGACAATATTAAAAGCGGCCACGAGAATAATGAGCGCCAGCAAAATAGCCATCACGGATTTTTCAACTTTCAAAGCCTGGAAGAAATTATGATTCATGTCGTACCAGGAGCGCACCGAATAATCGAGAGAAAAAATTTCGCGCAGCCGGAGCTTCCATTTTTCCGCATCGTCCACATCCTTAAAACGCAGCGAAAGGCCGGTCACGCGTTCGTTCAAATGATAAAGCCCCTGCGCCTGGGCCAAAGGAACGATGACGAGCGCGGAATCAAAATCATTCATCCCGATCCGGAAAATCCCCTTGATCACAAAAGAACGGGTTTCGGCATGCATCAGCGAAAAAGGCAGCGCCGGGTCCTGAAAAGGAGCAATCAGCGTGAGGGTGTCGCCCACACGCGCCCGGAGTTGCTGGGCAAGAACTTCCCCGATAAAAATCGAAGGCACTCTTTTTTGGACTTTCTTTTTGAAAAAGAAAAAACGGCGGCGCGTTTCGGTCGTAACCTGATCCGCAAAATCAAGCGTTCCGAAAATCAGGTGCTGCTCATAAACTTTCAGGTCTTCATGGGCTGCATCCAGTCCTTTGACAATGACTCCCGTGGCATTTTCTGCAGAGCGAAGAATGGCCTGGCCTTCCACAAAACCCGCCATCGAATTCAAGCCCGGGATCTGCATGGAAAGGATTTTTTTTATGTCCGCATCAGGACTTTCCATACCGCCGATTTTTTCAATGCGGATATGCGGCTGCACATTCACGATCTTGGACTTCAGCTCATGGTCAAATCCGCTCATCACGGCCAGGACCACGATCAACGCCATCACGCCGATCCCGACCCCGGCAATCGAAATGAGCGAAATAAGGGAAATAAACCCTTTGCGGCGATGCGACAAGTGTTTCGCGGCAATAAAACGCTGAAAGCTCATCCGTTTTCTCCTCTATCATCATCGGCGGTTTGGGCCTGCGGTTTTAATTGGGGAAAAAGAATCACTTCGCGGATCGATTCATTGCCGGTCAAAAGCATCACTAGCCGGTCAATACCGATCCCGAGCCCGCCGGCCGGCGGCATGGCAAATTCCAGAGCGGTCAGGAAGTCTTCGTCGATCGTTTTGTTGTCGCCGATGATTTCCTTTTGGGCCGTGAGCCTTTCCCGCTGGATGGCCGGATCATTCAGCTCCGAGAACGCATTGGCGAGTTCCATTTTTGCGGCAAAAAGTTCAAACCGGTACACTAATGCAGGATTATCTTCCTTGGCCTTGGCCAGCGGCGTCGTGATCGTGGGATAATCGATGACAAAAACCGGGTCCCACAAATGAGGTTCGATGCGTTCGCTAAAAATTTCGTCGAGCAAATCCGCATCTTCTATTTTGGAACCCGCGGCGACCGGATAAACTTTGAAGGCCGCTTCGCGCCAATCCGGCTTGCGAATGTCGATTCCCATTTTGCAAAGCTCTTCATAAAAAGAAAGCCTTTTCCACGGGGTTTTGAAATTGAGCGTTTTTCCCGCATAAGGAATTTCGTAAGTGCCATGAAGGTCAAACGCCAGTTTCGAAATCAGGTCTTCGGTGAGCTGCATCATGTCGGTGTAATCCGCGAAAGCCTGGTAAACTTCGAGCATCGTGAATTCCGGATTATGCCGGACCGAAATACCTTCGTTCCGGAAATTCCGGTTGAGCTCATAAACTTTCTGCATGCCGCCCACTAGCAAACGCTTGAGGTAGAGTTCCGGCGCCACGCGCAGGAAAAGATCCAGGTTCAAGGCATTGTGATGCGTGCTAAAAGGCCTCGCGCGGGCGCCTCCGGGAATGGCCTGCATCATCGGCGTTTCGACTTCGAGAAATCCCTGTTCGTTTAAAAACTCGCGCACCTGGCGGATAATGCGGCTGCGTTTTTTAAACGTTTCCATGACTTCATTGTTGACGATTAAATCCACATAGCGCTGGCGATAGCGCACTTCCACGTCTTTCAGGCCATGCCATTTTTCCGGAAGGGTGCGGACGATCTTGGAGAGCAACTGAAACTGCTGGATTTTAATGCTTTTTTCGCCGGTCTTGGACGTGAACAAAGTGCCTTCAAGGCCGAGGATGTCGCCCAGATGCAACGATGAAAAACCATCGTAGGTTTCATTCAGCTCATCTTTTTTTCCATAAATCTGGATGCGGCCGGAGTCGTCCTTAAGATCCGCAAAGGTGCTCTTGCCCATAATGCGGCGCGTCATCAGGCGGCCGGCCGTGCGCACTTTGCGGCCTTCTTCAAAATGTTCAACAATGGAAGCAATGGCTTCAATGGGTAGAAAACGCGATCCGTAGGGCGAGGAAGAATTCATTTTAACAAGATAAGAGTCCGGTATTTCCTGTGTAACGGCCCGAAGCCTCGGTTATTTAAGCACTTATAAGATTTTATGATTATATGCCACCCCTCTTGGCACTGTCAATCAATCCCCCCAAATTCCAGCTATAGGTCATTTCGACGACCGCAGGGAGGAGAAATTTCCAACGGGCCGTATTTACCTGTTTTTACCCAAAAACTTGTCAAGGGAATGCCCTTCAGGTACGATAATATTGGTAACTTATGGCATGGCATATTGGCGAAATCTTAATCCAGAAAAAGCTCATTTCCTGGGAACAGCTCCAGGACGCCCTGAATGAGCAGCGCAAAACCAAGGAATTTACCGGCCAAATCCTTGTACGAAAACGTTATATTTCGGAACTTCTTCTTTACAAAGCGCTCGCCGAACAGCACCAGATCCGCTACGTGCCGCTCCAACACACGAAAATCAATCCCAAGGCCGTGGCTGCCGTCCCCAAAAGTGTTGCGGAAAAATACAATGTGATTCCGATTGAAATCATTCGCGACGAATTGGTGATCGCCTTGGGAAGTCCCCTGAACATATGGCCGGAAGCGGAGTTGAAGGGCCTTACGGGATTCACGAAAATCCGCGCGGTTCTCTGCCTGCCCGAAGAGATCAAGCAAGCCATTCAAGAGAATTATAAATAATCCACAAAGCATTGTCATCCTGAGCGAAGCGATTGTCATCCTGAGCGAAGCGAAGGATCTATAAGTCGAGCTTGGAGATCCTTCGGCAAAAAACGCCTCAGGATGACAGACAATCAGGCTAGCCCCAGATTCAAATAAATCTGGCGCGTCGCGCGGGATTTATTGAGGGTGTAGAAGTGAATGCCCGGCACTCCGTTTTGCAGGAGCTCGGCACATTGGCGGGTGGCAAATTCAATTCCGTAGTTCTCGATCGAAGCCTGGTCTTCCCCGAATTTCTCAATCGCCTTTTGCATTTCCTCCGGGATCGAAGCCCCGCACATCGAAGCAAAACGCTGGATTTGCGGGCCATGCGTCACCGGCATAATGCCTGCAACAATCGGGATTTTAATTCCCGTTTTCCGGGCACGCTCCACAAAATCAAAATACTGCGAGTTCGAAAAAAAGAGCTGGGTAATCACAACATCCGCGCCCTGATCAACCTTGTGTTTGAGATGAGCAAGGTCCTTCGTCTTATCGCGACATTCCATGTGCATTTCCGGATAGCCTGCAACGGCAAGAGAAAAAGCAGTCTTAAATTTTGGATGCTGGCGGATAAACGCCACCAGTTCAGAAGCATGATGAAAACCATTCGGCACCGGTTTAAATTCGGTTTCGCCTTTGGGTGGATCGCCGCGCAGGGCCACGATATTTTCAACCCCGTTTTTTTCCAAATCTCCCAACACCGCTTCAATCTCATCCCGCGTATGCCCGACACAAGTCAAATGCGCGGCCGCCTCAATCCCGGTTTCTTTTTTAATGCGGCTCACAATCCGTAAAGTATTGGCCCGGGTGGTCCCCATCGCCCCATAAGTCACCGAAATAAAGGCCGGCTTGAGACTGCGCAACTCTTCCGCCGTCTCAAAAAGTTTTTTTTCCGCCTCTTCGGTCTTGGGCGGAAAAAATTCAAAAGAAAAAGTGGGCTTCTGCCGTTTATAAAATTCCAGGATTTTCATTGGGAAAGATATGTTACTATACCCTCTTATTATGGCAAACTCATTTCTCGAACTTTTAAAGGAAAAGGTCCTGATTTTTGACGGGGCCATGGGCACGAATCTTCAGAATAAGTTTCTGACGCCTGAAGATTTCGGTAGCAAGGATGGCTGCAATGAATACCTGGTCATCACCAAGCCGGATGCCATCCTTCAGGTCCATCGTTCCTTTTATGAGGTGGGCTGTGATGTCGTAGAAACCGACACTTTCGGCGCGAACCGGATTGTGCTGGGCGAATATGATCTTGCGCCCCTTACCCATACCATTAATAAGAAGGCGGCTGAAATCGCCCGCGAAGCGGCCGAGGAATTTTCAAAAACCGGGCAAAAACGTTTTGTTGCAGGTTCGATCGGCCCCGGAACCAAACTCCCCTCGCTCGGCCATATCGGTTTTGATGAATTGAAATCCGTTTTTAAAGAACAAATCGTCGGCCTGATCGACGGCGGCGTGGATGTTCTATTAATCGAAACCTGCCAGGACCTTTTGCAAGCCAAAATTGCAACGATCGCTGCGGAAGAATTTTTTAGCGAGGGCGGCCGCCGCGTGCCGGTCATGGTGCAAGTCACGTTTGAACGGACCGGCACCATGCTTCTCGGTACCGAGATGCCGGCCGCGATCGCGGCCCTTGAAATGCTTCCGATTGATATTCTCGGCATGAACTGCGCAACCGGGCCCCTTGAAATGGTGGATTCGCTTCGCACGCTCTGTGAATATTCCATGAAGCCCATCTCCGCGCTTCCCAATGCGGGGCTTCCCGAAAATGTCGGCGGCGTGGCCCATTACCGCCTCACGCCTCAAGAACTCGCAGATTTCCATGAACGCTTTGTCAAAGAGTTTGGAGTTTCGATTGTGGGCGGCTGTTGCGGAACCACGCCCGCGCATTTAAAAGCCGTCGTTGACCGGGTGCGCGGGCTTAAACCCAAAAAACGCACCCCAAAACATGAGCCCTCGGCTTCAAGCCTTTACACGGCGGTGACCTATGCTCAAAATCCGCCGCCCCTGTTAGTCGGCGAACGCACCAATGCCAACGGCAGCCGCAAATTCAAGGAACTGCTGGAGCGCGAAGATTACGACGCCATGGTCAGCATGGGCCGCGAGGCCGTCAAAGAAGGCGCGCATTTCATTGATGTCTGCGTCGCTTATGTGGGCCGCGACGAAACCAAAGACATGATTGAAACCATTTCGCGTTTCAATCAGCAAATCACCCTGCCAATCATGATCGATTCCACCGAAGCACCGGTCATCGAAGAGGCACTGAAACGCATCGGCGGAAAATCCATTATTAATTCCATCAATCTGGAAGACGGCGAAGAGCGCATGCGCCGGGTCTGCCCGCTGGCAAAAAAATACGGGGCCGCGCTGGTAGCCCTCACGATCGATGAAAAAGGCATGGCTAAGACTGCAGCAGAAAAAGTCGCGATCGCCAAGAGGATCCACCAACTGGCCACAGAAAAATACGGAATTCTCACGGAAGATTTATTTTTCGATACCCTGACGTTTACTCTTGGCAGCGGGGACGCGGAATTCCGGAAAGCCGGCATCGAAACCATCGAAGCCATCCGCCAGATTAAAAAAGAAATTTCGGGCGTGCGCACCTTGCTGGGCGTGAGCAATATCTCTTTTGGCCTGGATCCCCTGCCCCGGCAGGTTTTGAACAGCGTCTTTCTCGACATGTCCATTCAAGCCGGGCTGGACGGCGCGATCGTGAACGCACAAAAAATCCTCCCCTTGCATAAAATTGCGCCTGAAGAAGTCGAGCTTTGTAAAAAACTGGTTCTCGATGATCATTCCGGCGGCGACCCGCTGACCGCATTCTTGGCTTACTTTGACAAGAAAAAAGGGACGGTGCGAAAAGAGAAAGAAAAAAAAGCAACCACGGTCGAAGAATCCCTGAAAAATAAAATCATCGACGGGGAAAAGGAAGATCTCGAAAACGAACTCAAGAGGGCAATGGAAAAGTATAAACCCCTTGAGATCATCAACACCGTCCTGCTCGACGGTATGAAAGTGGTGGGAGACCTTTTCGGCTCCGGAAAAATGCAGCTCCCCTTCGTGCTGCAATCCGCGGAAGTCATGAAAAAGGCTGTGGCCTTTCTCGAACAATTTATGGAGAAAGTCGCAGGCCAGGAAAAAGGCATCATGGTGCTGGCCACGGTCAAAGGCGATGTCCATGATATCGGAAAAAATCTCGTGGATATTATTCTTACGAACAATGGGTACAAAGTCATCAACCTCGGTATCAAACAGCCGATCGACAATATCCTGAATGCCGCGGCCGAACACAAGGCCGATGCCATCGGGCTTTCAGGCCTGCTCGTGAAATCCACGGCCATCATGAAAGAAGACCTCGAGGAAATGAACCGCCGGGGGATTTCCATGCCGGTCATTTGCGGCGGCGCGGCCCTGACCCGCAAATACGTGGAAGAAGATTTGGCCGGGCTTTATCACGGAGAAGTTTATTACGGCCAGGACGCTTTTTCGGGCCTTCGCATCATGAATGATCTCACAAACCCCGAGCGGGCGGCCGCTATTACCAAAACCATCAAAGCGCGCGGCGCCAAAATGGAAAATGTGGTGGAAGAAAAAAATATTGCCGCCAAAGCGCATTCCAATGTGACTTATGAAAATGCGGTGCCAAAAGCGCCTTTCTTCGGCTACAAAATCCTTACCAATATCCGCCTTGAGGAAGTTTATCCCTGGATCAATGAGATCGCGCTTTTTCGCGGGCAATGGCAGTTCCGCCAGGGACAAATGGCCAAAGAAGAATACGCCAAAATCATCAAAGAAAAAGTTGAGCCGCTATTTCAGGAACTCAAAGCCAAATGCATCCGAGAAAAAATTCTCGAGCCGCGCGTGATTTACGGGTATTACCCCTGCTATTCAGAAGGCAATGATTTGGTCATTCTTGATGAAAAGGCTGCGAATGAAAAAATCCGTTTCACTTTTCCCCGCCAGGCCAAAGAACCTTACCATTGTTTGTCGGATTTCTTCCGGCCCAAAGAATCGGGAGAGCTGGATGTCGCGGGATTTCAGGTCGTGACCGTGGGACAACGTGCTTCAGACGAAGCCAAAAAACTTTTTGAGGCGAATAAATATACGGATTATCTTTACTTGCACGGGCTTTCCGTTGAAACCGCGGAAGCGCTTGCCGAATATACCCACAGAATGGTCCGCAAGGAACTCGGCATCGGCGAAAAAGATTCCAATAACCGTGACGAGGTCTTCCGCCAGGGTTATCAAGGCTCCCGCTACAGCTTCGGCTATCCCGCCTGCCCCAACCTCGAAGACCAGGCCAAACTTTTTCAACTGGTCCCCGCCGACAAAATCAAAGTCACCCTCACCGAAGAATTCCAGCTCGTGCCCGAGCAATCCACCTCCGCCATTGTCGTCCACCACCCGCGGGCGAAGTATTTTAATATCTGATATCTCCACCGTCATTCCCGCACGATTTTAGGCGGGAATCCATGCGCTCGATGATCCCCGACAAAAACATTCGGGGATGACAAAATGCACAAACGCCAGAGGCCAAAGCCTTGACAAGGTGACCTCTATCGCCTATTCTTACCAAGAGAGGAACCATTCTTATGAATCTTCATCAATTACGCAAAAGAGTCACCCTTGATCCCCGAATCATGGCAGGAAAGCCTGTCATTAAAGGAACCCGCATTCCTCTTGACCTGATTGTTCGAATGCTGGCTCAAGGCATGCCGGAAAAAGAAATTCTTGAAGAATATCCTCGCTTAAAATCGGAAGATATCCGGGCCGCTTTAGCTTATGCCGCCCAAACTCTTTCTGATGACGACATTTTCCCTCTTGCTATCCCGGCTTGATTAACCCACTCCGTTTTAGCGAATTCTCATGAGATTTCTGGTTGATGAATCAAGTGGAATGGCCTTGGTTCATTTCCTGCGCTCAAAGGGATACAACACTCTTGCTGTATCAGAAATCATGCCAAAGGCCAATGATATCGCTGTTCTTAAAAGAGCGCTGCGAGAAAAAAGAATCTTAATCACAAATGACAAGGATTTTGGTGAACTTATTTTTCGTTCAGGCAAAAAACATTGCGGAGTCATACTACTGCGGCTAAAGGATGAACGGCCTACGATTAGAATCAAGATTGTTACGGTAATTCTCACCCAATACACAGACCGTCTCAAAAATCATTTTACGGTCGCCAGCGAAAACGAAATCCGCATTCGATCCTTCTCATAAAAGAAATTCAAGACTTCAGTAAAGCCCTTATGAGCTGAGGAAAGAAGACAGGGAAGTATTCCGGAAAAACAATCAGCGCCTCTTGCCGAGT
>CAYGIT010000064.1:0-14973 GCA_964349955.1 uncultured bacterium | reverse complement strand
ACCCCGTACCCCGATTCCCCAAAGAAAACCCGCACCGAATCCATGCTGCTCAATGTGGGCCCTTCGCATCCGGCCATGCACGGGATCGTGCGCATTGTCACTGAAATTGAGGGCGAGACGGTTCTTAATTCTGATGTGGAAATCGGCTATCTTCACCGCGCGTTTGAAAAAGATGCCGAGCAATCGGGCTATTTGCAGGTTATTCCCTACACGGACCGCCTTAATTATGTTTCCCCTCTGATCAACAATGTCGGCTATTGCGGCGCGGTTGAAAAACTTTTCGGTCTTGAGATTACGGAACGCGCCAAATACATTCGCGTCATCATGAGTGAGATTTCCCGCGTGACGGACCATTTGACTTGTGTCGGCGCATCCGCCATGGAACTGGGCGCTTTCACGGTTTTCCTTTACATGATTAAAGGCCGCGAGCTGCTTTATGAGTTGATCGAGGATGTGACCGGAGCGCGGCTCACGATTTCCTACACCCGGATCGGTGGTGTGAAGGCTGACCTGCCCGAAGGATTTTCCGAAAAATGCAAAGCGGCGATCGCCGAATGCCGGAAAATCATCCTGGAATGCGACGCCCTACTGACCAAAAACCGGATTTTTGTGGACCGGATGAAAGACGTAGGCGTTATTTCCAAAGAAAATGCGCTGGCTTATGGCATTACGGGCCCGTTTCTTCGTTCCACGGGCATTGATTATGATGTCCGCCGCGCAACTCCTTACCTGGTGTACGACCGTTTTGATTTCGAAATTCCGGTGGGCGAGCATGGCGATAATTATGACCGCTACCTTTGCCGGATGGATGAAATGGAGCAGAGCTTCCTGATTATCGAACAGGCCCTTGCGCAGATTCCTGCAGGGCCGGTATTGCTCGATATGGAGGGAAAAGTGATTCCCGCGGATGAATTCCGGGACCAGGCCAAATCCGGTAAGATCGAGGGCATGCAGGGCAAATGCGCTAAGACGGACCCTACGCTTGAAGGCGCGAATGAATTCAATTACGCGTCGATTGAAACAGCCAACAAGCGGGTCATTCTGCCTGCCAAGGAAGACACTTACAGCAATATCGAAGGCCTCATGAATCATTTTAAAATGATCATGAATGGACATGGAATCCGGCCGCCCAAAGGGGAGGCCTACTTCCCGGTGGAAGGCGCCAATGGGGAGTTGGGCTTTTATGTGGTGAGTGATGGCACAGGCCGTCCTTACCGCGTACGTGTGCGTCCGCCCTGCTTTGTGATTGTGGCCGCGCTTCCGATTCTGATTAACGGCGGATCGATTGCAGACATTGTTCCTACGTTCGGATCCGTCAATATGATCGGTGGAGAATTAGACCGGTGAATAAAATTTTCAAACCTGAAATCAAGGCTAAAGCCGATTCCATCCTCGCGCATTATGAAACCAAGCGCGCTTCGATTCTGGAAATCTTGCGTCTTTTGCAGGATAATTACGGACATATCAGCCTTGAAATTGAAGAAGCGGTCGCGGCCTATCTTGAGATTCCGGTGATCGATGTGCGCGAAGTAGTCACGTTCTACACGCTTTTTTATCAAAAGCCCAAAGCCAAGACCCGTTTTAATGTTTGCCGCACGCTTCCGTGCATGCTGGCAGGCGGGGATGAAATCATCAAGTTTTTCGAAGAAAAGCTCGGGATCAAGCCCGGCCAGATGACCCAGAACGGGGAGTTCTCCCTGGCCACTGTGGAATGTTTAGGCGCCTGCGAAATCGCGCCCATGCTTCAATTCAATGACGAGGAATTTGTCGGTTATCTCACGAAAGAAAAAGTAGAGCAAATGATCAAGAGCCGGTGCGCGCCAAAAGACGCATCTTGTGTTAAACCCATAGCGTAGGGGCGCCCCTTGTGGACGCCCGGGCGGGCGGGGACAAGCCCCGCCCCTACAGTTGATTTACGGGATATTGATAAATGGAAAAATTATTATCTAAATTTTTTGTGCAGGGCAAGACCTTCTGGATGGACGAGTACGAAAAAGAAGGCGGGTACACGGCTGCCCGGGAAATGTTCAACCGTTTTGATTCCAAGGCCCTGATTGAGGAAGTCAAAAAATCGAATTTGCGCGGGCTGGGCGGCGCGGGATTTCCGGCCGGCATGAAATGGAGTTTTGTTCCGCAGAATACCGGCAAACCGGTTTATCTGGTGGTGAACGGCGACGAAGGTGAGCCCGGCACTTTCAAAGATAAATACATTCTTTACCATACGCCGCATCATTTGATCGAAGGCATTATCATTGCGTCTTACGCGACAAATGTGCACAAATCGTTTATCTATTTGCGCGGGGAATATACAGAGCCGTACCGCAATCTCGTCAAAGCAATTGAAGAAGCCAAAGCCAAGGGGTATCTCGGAAAGAAAATTTTTGGGCGGGATTACGATCTCGAAATTGTGGTCCACCGCGGCGCCGGCGCTTACATTTGCGGTGAAGAAACCGGGCTTTTGGAATCGCTCGAAGGGAAAAAAGGTTTTCCGCGATTGAAGCCTCCTTTTCCCGCGGTAGTCGGTCTTTTTAATTGTCCTACCGTCATCAACAATGTCGAAACGCTGGCCTACCTTCCTTTTATTTTGAACCGCGGTGCGGAATGGTTCGCAAAACTCGGTTCCGACAAAAATGGCGGCATGCGGCTTTTCAGCGTTTCCGGCCATGTGAAACGGCCGGGTGTTTATGAACTGCCCCTCGGAATATCCTTGCGTGAAATTATTTATACCCATGCCGGAGGCATTCGCGGCGACCGCGCCCTCAAGGCGGTAGTGCCCGGAGGGCTTTCGGCCGCAATTTTCAAAGCAGATGAAATCGATGTAGGGATGGATTTTGACCAGCTGCGCGCAAAAAATACGATGGCTGGTTCGGCCGGTGTGATTGTCATGGATGAAACTACCTGCATGGTCAAAGCGTTGCTTGTGACCATGCGTTTTTATGCCCATGAGTCCTGCGGCCAGTGCTCGCCTTGCCGCGAAGGGACGGGCTGGGTGCACCGGATTCTGGAACGGGTTTATCACGGCGGCGGACGGCAGGAAGACATCGCCAATCTTGCCGATATTTGCAATTTTATGGGCGGCACCACGATTTGCGCCCTTGCGGATGGAGCGGCGATGCCGCTTCGCAGCTATCCCGGAAAGTTCCGCGAAGAATTCGAAAATTACATTAGAAAAAGACCACAGACAATAGACCACAGACCACAGACTAAAGATAAAAAAACAGAAGGCGCAATATGTTGAAAATACGAAATACTATTTTTTATCTTTATTCATTCGTTTTTTGTTTATGGTCTGTAGTCTATGGTCTGCGGTCTGTGGTCTGAAAAAAATGCCAAAACTCACGATTGACGGCAAAGAAGTAGAAGTGCCGAAGGGCACCAAGGTCATCGAAGCGGCCAAACAGCTCAACACCGATATTCCTTATTATTGCTATCATCCCGGCCTTTCCATCGCGGGCAATTGCCGCATGTGCCTGGTCGAAGTCGAAAAAACCCCTAAGCTTCAAATTGCCTGCCACACCGAATGCGCGGACGGCATGGTTGTCAAAACCAATACCCAGAAGGTGCTGGATACGCGCAAGCATGTGCTTGAGTTTCTGCTGGTGAATCATCCGCTGGATTGCCCGGTCTGCGACCAGGCGGGCGAATGTTGGCTTCAGGATTATTATTTAAATTACGGCGCCTACGATAGCCGTGTAAACGAAAACAAAGTCAAAAAGCCTAAGGCCCAAAAAATCGGCCCTACCGTCATGCTCGACGCGGAACGCTGCATTCTTTGTTCGCGCTGTGTGCGTTTCACGGATGAAATTTCGAAAACTTGCGAACTGGGCATTGTGAACCGGGGCGACCATTCCGAAGTCCAGGTTTTTCCTGGCAAAGAGCTGGACAATCCTTATTCCGGAAATGTCGTGGATATTTGCCCGGTCGGGGCGCTGACGGACCGTGATTTTCGTTTTAAGGCGCGGGTCTGGTATCTCGAAGAAAAAAATTCGATTTGCAACGGCTGCTCCCGCGGCTGCAATATTCAAGTCCATACCCGCCGCGGCAGGCCGCATCACGCCAAGGGCGAGCGTGTCATGCGTTTAAAGCCCCGTTTCAATGAAGATGTGAATCAATGGTGGATGTGTGATGCCGGTCGTTATGGGTACAAGTTTGTGGATCAGAACCGTATCCTATTTCCCACAAAACGGGGAGCGCATTCTTTCGGGGAAATTGCCTGGGAGACAGCCATTCCTGAAATCGCTTCTCATCTCCAGTTAGCCAAAGGCAAGGTCGGCGTATTTCTTTCCCCCCAGCTTTCTAATGAAGAGCTTTTTCTGGCCAAAAAACTTTTCCGGGAGCATTTGAAGATTGAAAATCTGCTTTTGCTCAAACCCAATGCGGATGGTTTTCAGGATGACTTTTTGATTCGTGCGGACAAAAACCCCAACTCCAAAGGCGCGGAGCAAATCGGCTTCAAATATGACGATAAAGCCGCAAAGGATTTCTATACCCGTTGTGAAAATGGAGAAATCGAGGGCATTGTTGTTTTTGGGCAGGATCTGATGACGAATGTAGGGGCACCCCTTGTGGGTGCCCAAAAAGGGCAGGCGCAAGGCCTGCCCCTACAATTTTTAAAATGGAGTGTTTTTATCGGTTCGAACCATAATCTTATGTCTGAATATGCGACCTATGTCCTTCCTTCTGCCGTTTATATGGAAAAAGACGGAACATTTTCCAATTTTGAAGGCCGGGTGCAACGATTTGACCGGGCGCTTGATCCTCTCGGAGAATCGCGGCCGGAATGGCGGATTTTGGTCAATATCGCGCGGCAAACGGGGCTCCATATGCATTATGACCGTGCCGAAGAGATTTTTCACGAGCTGGTATTGAGCGTGGATGCGTTTCGCGGGCTTGAGTATGAAAAATTGAATTCTGAGGCAAATGATATCCGTGTCTTGGCCGAGCCTATGATTCCTAATCTGGTGCAAAATTCCCCTTTGATTTTCTATAAGCAACAAGACGAAGTTAAAAAATGATCGCGACTGCAATTCTGGCTTTTCTGGTTTTGTTCATGGCCATTAATTTCGCGGCCCTCCACACCTGGATTGAACGCAAGCAAAGCGCCATCATGCAGGATCGGATTGGAGCGAACCGGGCTTATATTATCCTTCCCTGGAAATGGGCGGCCCCCATCAACTGGCTTCTCATGCCGCTCAACCGGCTCGGTCTTTTTCATCCGATCGCGGACGCGATCAAAATGTTCACCAAGGAAGATTTCATTCCACCCTTTGGCGACAAGTTTTTGCATACCCTTGCGCCTTTTCTCTCGCTGACTTTTGCGCTCATAGGATTCGCCGCCATTCCGTTCGGGGATATCCTCGTGCTTCATGGTAAAGAGTTCGTGCTTCAGGTGGCGCCCGTGAATATTGCGGTGCTTTATGTGTTTGCGGTCATGTCGATGGGAGTCTACGGCGTGATCCTGGCAGGGTTTGCCTCCAACAGTAATTATGCCTTTTTAGGCGGCATGCGCGCCTCAAGCCAGATGCTGGCTTATGAAATCACGCTTGGTGCCACGATCCTCGGCATGGTAATGATTACCGGCAGTGTCGATCTTCAGCAGATTGTGCGCGCGCAGGGGCATTTGATTTTCGGGTTTATTCCTGCCTGGGGAATTTTTCTCCAGCCTGTCGGCTTTCTTTTATTTCTCGCGGCAGGTCTGGCCGAAACCAAGCGTATTCCTTATGACATGCCGGAAGGCGAATCCGAAATCATCGGGTATTTTACGGAATACAGCGGAATGAAATTTGGTATGTTTTATTTCACAGATTTCCTTGAGACCATCATGATTGCTTGCCTTGCCACCACGTTGTTCCTGGGAGGATGGCAAATTCCTTATTTATTGCGAGATGGATTTCATTTTCCCTGGGGCGGGATTTGGATGTTGCCTCAGCTTTTGGTGGCTTTGCTGCAGATTGCATCGTTTACCTTTAAAGTGATTTCCTTTGCCTGGCTTTTCATGGCAATCCGCTGGACCCTTCCGCGTTTTCGTTACGACCAGCTGATGGAACTAGGATGGAAACGGCTCTTTCCGATTTCGCTCGCCAATATTGCAATAACGGCGCTCGTTCTGCTCTTCATAAAATAAATCGACAGTAAAAAAGGGGACAGGCAATGTTTCTTGCCTGCCCCCTTTTTTTTAAATGGATCCCCGCTTTCGCGGGGATGACAGAAGAGCTATTAAATCTTGCCGACTAAATCCAGGCCCGGCTTCAAGGTTTTGGATCCGGGTTTCCAGCTGGCGGGACAAACTTCGCCTTTGTTTTCACGCACAAACTTTGCGGCTTGCACCTTGCGCAGGACTTCAGCGCCGCTGCGGCCGATCGAGTTGTCGTGGATGTCTGCAGCCTTCAAAACGCCATCCGGATCGATGATGAATGTTCCGCGCAGCGAAAGGCCGGCTTCATCGATGTAGGTGCCGTATTCGCGGCAGAGATTGCCGGTCGGGTCTGCGACCATTGGGAACTGGATTTTCTTGATGGACGGAGAAACATCGTGCCAGGCTTTGTGCGTGTAGACCGTGTCGGTGCTTACGCTCAAAATCTCGGCTCCGGCTTTTTGAAATTCCGGGTACAGCAAAGCGGCTTCTTCGAGTTCAGTAGGGCAGATAAAGGTGAAATCTGCAGGGTAAAAGAGCAGGACAACCCATTTGCCTTTGTAGTCGGAGAGCTTGATTTTTTTGACGTCGTTATTTTGGTAGGCTGAAACTTCGAATTCCGTTACTTTTTGACCGATTTTTGCCATTGCAATCCCCCTGATGAGTCATGATTAACTTAAGAATAAGGCTATTGTATGAGAATGGGGATTTTCTGTCCAGTTTTCCGGAAGACCTGGCCTTTTTTCTCGAGTTTTTCAAGATACATCCGCTGATCGGCCAAATGAAAAAGCCCGGAGCCGCTATGAAGTTTGGAAGTATAGTCGGCAATTCCTGTGCTGACCGAAACGCGCAACCGTTCAGGGGCGCTTTGCAGGGGAAGTTTTGTTTCTGCGATTTTCTCCTTGAATCTTCTGACCGCAACCGCTGCTTGCTGGGCCGTGCACTCGGGAAAAAGAATGACAAATTCATCTCCTCCGTAGCGGAAGAGGAGATCCACTTTTCTCAAAGTCTGGGGAATACTTTTGGCCACGCATTGAATTGCGGCATCTCCGGCTTGATGGCCCAGGGTATCATTGATTTCTTTGAGATTATCGAGATCCACCACCGCCAGGGCAAATGTCCGGTGATACCGTTTTGCCACATCCAAAAGGGTTTCGAGTTCGGCTTGAAAGGCCCCAAAATTTGGAAGTCCGGTCAGGGTATCGGTCGTTGAAATTTTTTTATAACGTTGCTGCCGCCGGATGGCCACTCCGATGCGCGCCAGGAGTTCCTCGGATTGGAAGGGTTTTGTCATGTAGTCGTCCGCTTCCAACTCAAGTCCTGCCACCTTGTCCTGGGGGCTGTCTTTTGCGCTTAAAAAAATGACCGGAATTCCGGCGGTAGATTCGTCTTCCGCCAAGCGTATCTTGACTGCTGTTCCGCTCAAGCCCGGTAACATAATATCCAGAAGAATGAGGTCCGGTTGGATTTCTCTGGCCTTGGTTAATGCTTCCAAACCGTCCGCAACGGCCAGAGTTTCATACCCGGCATGGGACAAAATCTTCACAAGTCCTAAAACAACGTCGGCTTCGTCATCCACCACTAAAATCGTCTTTTTTTTAACAGGTGTCATAATGGTCCTTTCCTGCATGGGGAGTTCATTAACACCGCTTTTATTCTTTATCAAAATCGTCTTCTTTCATACAGACTTAACTCTGATAATCGTATCAGGGAAACCCCTAAAGCCTCCCGCCGCTTCTCAACAGAAGGTTTGAAATCAAGGATGGAAAAAGGTATGATTGGCCCTTCTTATGACGATTAAGACGAAGGTTATCAAGCGCCCGGAAATGAATATCTGGCAAAAAATGTACTTTCCGGAGGTTTTCCGGGGGGTATGGATCACGTCCAAGCATTTCTGGAAGAATATGTTTTTCCATACCATGCATGCGCTGGGTCTTTTTAAGGCGATTCGCGCAGCGGTCACTATCATGTATCCGGAAGAAAAAAGGCGTTTGTCGCCGCGCCTTCGCACCCGGCACCGGCTTACCCAGCGTGCCGATGGTTCCCCCCGTTGCGTGGCCTGCATGATGTGCGAAACCGTATGCCCCGCCACCTGTATTTATATTGTGGCGGAGGAGCATCCGGACCCTCGTATTGAAAAACGGCCCGCCAGTTTTGACATTGATTTGGGAAAATGCGTTTATTGCGGATTTTGCGTGGAGGCTTGCCCCGAAGACGCGATCCGGATGGACACTCAAATTCTCGATATTGCCGCTTACAGCCGCGATGCCATGAAGCTCGACATGAAAGAGCTTCTGAATCCCAACCCGAATTACGCCCGCGTTATTCCGAAAAAGTAAGCACAAATAAAAAAGGGACAGGCAAATACTGCCTGTCCCTTTTTTTATTCAAGATTGTGGCTTTATTTTAGACCGACTGCCCCACCTTATTCGAAAGCATAATGAAATGGCCGATGGCGGCCACGCCAAGAGCGATGCAGACAAGCGCGGTTACGGGATTAATGGCTCCGTAATGCGAAGGGGCCAGCATGAAAAAAAGCATGGGGCCGGAAAGATAAGAGTTGGTCCGGGAAAAGAGAAGCGCACGCTTCCGGGCTGCCGGAAGCTGATCGGCGGGCACTTTTCCGGAGAGAATGGCTTTTTGAGTGGGCCAGATAACGAACCACACATTGAACCACATGATGCCTCCAAAAAGCATTCCCAGCAAAATCCAGATGGCGCGGCTTGTGAGCCCGCCTTCCGGGGAGGTAAAGGCGCTGCTGGGGCCGAAACCCTGGCCCGGGGTGTACATATAAATCAGAGAGAAAAGCACAAGGCCGGACAGGAAGGTGAGCATGGCGCCCCAGCGAAACCACCAAAGGGCCCGCGGCTGGAGCTTGGGATTGACGGCTTTTTTCGTGGCATCATCCAAAGATGCCTGCAGGGGAACATTCACGAAATTGAAGAAATAGAGGTGGCCGATCCAGATAATGCCGGCAAGCACGTGGAGCCACCGCAGGAAAAGGTGAAGATTCGAGTAAACGTCGGATAGAGCCATTTTTCCTCCTTAAGGATTAAGTTTCGCGCTATTATACCCATTAATGGAAAAATTTACAGTCAAAGAACCTGCGTTGCTTTTGGAAACCCTTTTCAGGACCCTGCAGGGGTATAAGCGCACAACCGTGAAAAACCTGCTCAAATTCAGGGCCGTTTCGGTAAATGGGAAATTCACCACCCGGTTCGATCATCCGCTGATGCCCGGGGACCAGGTTTCGGTAGAGCACAATAAGGAAAAAGCGGCCAAGGAAGAGCTGAAGCAGGAACTCCAGATTATTTTCGAGGATTCCGACATTATTGTGATCAATAAGCCCCCGGGGCTTCTCACAATTGCCACCGACAAAGTGCGTACCCGCACCGCGTTTTACAAACTCAATGAATACCTGAAGGACAATTCGGAACATTTAAAAAGGGGCCGGCATTTAGGGGCCCAAAAGCCGCTTTTTATTGTGCATCGCCTGGATCAGGATGCGTCGGGCCTTCTGGTTTTTGCGAAAAATCTCGAGGCCAAAATGTTTTTGCAGGATAACTGGGCGAATTTCACTAAAAAGTATTACGCGGTGGTGCATGGAATTCCCGGCGAAAAAGAAGCCACGATCAAAAATTATCTTTCGGAAAATAAATTCCTGCGCATTTATTCTTCTCCCAAGCCCGGGCCGGATGCCAAGATTGCCATCACCCATTATAAAGTCATCAAGGAAAAAGAGAAAAAAGCGCTTCTGGAAGTCAAGCTGGTGACGGGGCGGAAACATCAGATCCGGGTGCATTTGTCGGGCATGGGCCATCCGATTATCGGCGATGACAAATATGGAGGGAAATACCGGGACCATTCCAAAACCCGGCTTGCGCTTCACGCTTTTTCCCTTGAGATTGAACATCCCCATACGCATAAAAAGGTAAAATTCGAGATTCCTCTGCCCTCGGAGTTTAATCAGCTTCTCGCGGGATAATTTGGAAGGAGAGCGTCATGCGAAAAAATATCCTTGTTCACTTTATTTTTTTATTCTTCGCCCTGCCTTTACAAGCTTCGCCTGAAACTAAACTCCCGGTTCAATGGCAAAAATGGGATGAAAGTATTTTTCAAAAAGCGAAGAGCGAGAAAAAATTCGTCATTCTGGATCTCGAAGCCGTGTGGTGCCACTGGTGCCATGTGATGGAGGAAACCACTTATCAAGACCCCAAAGTCGTGGCGCTGATTCAGTCGAAATATATTCCCGTAAGAGTGGACCAGGACGCGAACCCGGATATTTCACATCGCTACGAAGATTATGGCTGGCCGGCCACTATTGTGTTTGGCTCCGATGGGGGAGAAATCGTCAAGCGCCGCGGTTATATCCCGCCGGACCGCATGGCTTCCCTGCTTCAGGCGATCATTGATGATCCTACTCCCGGCCCCTCAATCCAGGCCGAAGAAGAGGTCAAGCCCGCCGAAAATGCGTTTCTTTCTCCGGAGCAATCCAAAAAAATCCTGGAAGAGCATCTGGGCCTTTATGACACGGAGTTCGGCGGTTGGGGAAGCGTTCATAAATTAATGGACGCGGATGCGATGGAGTATGCGATTTTAAAAGGACAGGAAGGTGACGGGGAAGAAGAAAAGCGCGCACTGCGGACACTGGACCAAACGTTGAATCTTCTTGATCCGGTCTGGGGTGGTTTTTACCAATACTCCGATGAGCGCAATTGGAAATCCCCCCATTTTGAAAAAATCATGTTCATTCAATCCGATTATATGCGTCTTTATTCCATGGCCTGGTTAATCTGGCAAAAGCCGGAGTATTTAAACGCGGCCAAGGCCATCGCCGGTTATGTGAAAAATTTCCTCACTTCCCCGGAAGGCGCTTTTTATACCAGCCAAGACGCGGACCTTAGCGCGAAGGCCGAGGGAAATTTTTATTATGCTTTTGATGACGCGGGCCGGCGTAAGCTCGGACTGCCGCGGATTGACCAGCATCGCTACGCGCGCGAAAACGGCTGGATGATTGCGAGCCTTACCGGGCTTTACGCGGCAAGTGGCGAGGAGGCCTATCTGCAGCAGGCGATTTCAGCCGCTCACTGGGTGGAATCCAATCGAAGTTTTGAAGGCGGCCCAAACGGTGGATTCCGGCATGATGAAAAAGACCGGAACGGGCCTTATCTGGGAGACACGCTTTCGATGGCACGTGCCTTTTTAGCACTTTACGGCGTGACAAGCGAGCGCTTATGGTTGGAGAAATCCGAAGCTGCGGCAAAGTTTATCAAAGTTCATTTTGAAGACGCAAAATCCGCGGGGTTTGTGACGGCGCCGGTCCCGGCCAATGCAGTAGGCGCGCTTCAGAAGCCGGTCAAAAAACTCGATGAAAATATTGCCATCGCCCGGTTCATGAATCTTCTTTTTCATTACACCGGGAATGCAGATTATAAAAAATCAGCAGAAAACGCGATGCGTTATCTGGCCTCGCCCGCCATTATCAATCACAAGCGGTTCCTCACAGGGATCGGAGTGGCGGACCGGGAACTGGCCAACGAACCGCCTCATTTCACCGTCGTGGGCCCGAAAAAGGACCCGAAAGCCAAAGAACTTTTTCTCGCTGCGAGCCGGTACCCTGCATTTTACAAGCGCGTGGAGTGGTGGGACAGGAAAGAGGGCCTGATGCCCAATCCGGATGTCCGGTATCCGGAACTTCAAAAGCCGGCGGCTTTTATTTGTGCTTTTGGGCGGTGTTCACTTCCGATATTTGATTCTGCCAAACTGCCGGAAGCCATTCAAAAATTCAAAAAGGGATCTTTGAAGTCATGAAAAAGATGAAAATATTTTTGTGTTTTTTAATGCTTCCGGTTATTCTGGGGGCGGTGAGGAGTCCAAATATGAAAATCAAGATATGGAATGCGGCGACAAATCAGGCGGAGGAAGTGGCGCCTGTCATTAAAACGGAAGCGGAGTGGAAAAAGATTTTAACTTCCGAACAATACGAGATTATGCGCAGGAAAGGAACGGAGCAGGCTTTTAGCCGGCAATGCCCGATTCCTCCTTCGAAAAAAGGACTCTATGTCTGTGCCGGATGCGGAACCGCTCTTTTTGGATACGGAAAAAAATTTGAATCAGGAACGGGGTGGCCGAGTTTTGGGGAACCCATTTCTCCTTTAAATGTGGAGATCAAAGAGGATAATTCTTACGGCATGCGCCGGGATGAGGTTCTTTGCGCCCGTTGCGGCGCCCATTTGGGGCATGTTTTTGAGGATGGCCCGCCGCCGACGCACAAACGGTATTGTATCAATGCGGTGGCGCTTAAACTGGACCATTGATTGTGCGCAGGTATTCGGCAGTTGCCATTCTCATTATTTTTTTTAGTTTGTTAATCCTCAATCCAGGAGCGGAAGCCATGAAAGCGGAATATCAAAAAGCGGTGTTTGCCGGCGGGTGTTTTTGGGGAATGGAAAAGGCCTTCGGAGCGCTGGAGGGTGTGGTCTCCACCCGTGTGGGATATGCGGGTGGAAATGTTAAAAACCCAAGTTACGAACTTATTTGCACCGGAAAAACGGGCCATGCCGAAGCCATTGAAATCACTTATGATCCTTCCCGGATTCAGTATGACGATTTGCTGGAATTTTTTTTTACCCATCATGATCCGACAACCTTGAATCGCCAGGGAAATGATATCGGAACGCAATACCGCTCTGCGATTTTCTGCTTTGGCCCCGAGCAACAAGCCGCGGCTTTAAAAGCCAAAGAGATTCTCGAACGGTCCGGGGTTTTTAAGAAACCGGTTGTGACGGAAATCAAGCCTGCCGGCGAGTTTTTCGCGGCAGAAGATTATCATCAGCAATACCTGAAGAAGAATCCGCATGGGTATTGTGATCTGCACCTGCAATCAGGTAAAGTACGGGAAATTCTGCAAAAGGCGAGGCATCAGTAAAGAAAAAAATGGATTCCCGCTCAGGCTTTTTGCAGCCCTCACCGAGGGTTCTCGGGAATGACAGAGTAGGCGTGACATGTCACTAGCAAATCTTTTCAGGAATCCTTTCTCCAAGCCGTTACTTAGAGTATGCGTCCTCTTTACAAGCGCATGCTGGAAGGCATGAAAGAAAAGGAAAAACGCAGGCGAGGGCGCCCGAAGAAAGATCCATGGTTTCTTTATATGGTGCGCTGCGGAGACGGAACATTTTATACGGGCATTACGAATGACCTGGACCGGCGACTTAAAATGCACAATGCCGGCAAAGGGGCCCGCTACACCCGTACTCGGCGGCCGGTGGAAATGATTTACCGGGAAACTTTGAAGAGCCGTACGCAGGCGCTTGTGCGGGAATACGCGGTCAAAGCCCTTCCGCGCAAATCCAAAGAAGCCCTGGCGTCCTGCTAGTGCTAACCCACTAGCCTGTAAAGGGTTGCGCCATAGCTGCTATAATTATAGCAGGCGAGGTAAGGATCACGGTATCCTTGGGCCCTTATTCCTAGTATAATGAAGGTCTGAAGGTACATCAGAAAGGGCGCTTGACGCCTCCTGGTGAGGAGAATAAAAATAAAATGAAAACAGAAAAGACGCAATTGCTTCCCCCAACACGGCAACTGATTTGGATTAATATTGTTTTCTTTGCCGCAACTGCCTTGATTCCCTTGATCGGCGGTCCGCTTTATATTGCCCATTTTGGATTTTCCCCGGCGCTTTTGTGGTTTACGCTGTTTTATGTTTTTGCCACCAGTATGAGTATTACCGTCGGGTACCACCGTCTTTTTTCCCACGTGACTTTCAAGGCAAATCCTGTGGTCGAATTTCTTTTTCTCTTTTTCGGCGCCGCGGCGTTTCAGCAGTCAGCCATGGAATGGGGCTCCCAGCACCGGGAGCATCACCGCTATGTCGATACCGATTTGGACCCCTACAGCATCAAAAGAGGTTTTTTTTACGCCCATATCGGCTGGTTGATGTTCTGGAAACATACGGTTTGTTATGACAATGTCCAGGATCTGCAGAAGAGGCCGATGGTGCTGAATCAATTCAAGCACTATTACCTTTGGGCCATCGGTTCCGGAATCGTATTTCCTACCTTGCTTGGCGCTTTGGCCGGTGGTATTTCCGGCGCTCTAGGCACTTTTATCTTTGCCGTTGCGGCAAGAATCGCTTTCGTGCACCACTCTACCTGGTGCATCAATTCAGTTTGCCATATGTTTGGAAAGGCCACCTACGACATTGACGCCACTGCGAAGGACCACTGGTTTGTGGCTTTTCTTACCAATGGAGAAGGCTATCATAATTTTCATCACCGTTTTCCCGGGGATTACCGGAACGGTGTTCGCTGGTACCAGTGGGACCCCAGCAAATGGATGATCGCGCTTTTGAGCAAGGTGCAGCTTGCATCCGATCTCAAAAGAGTTTCCAAGTTTAAAATTCTCGAGGCCCGGTTGCGTGCCGACCACACGCGTGTTCAAAAGTGGATTCTCCAGACCGGGGAGTATCCCCGATGGGAACGCCTGCAGGCCGAACTGGAAGCAGGGTATAAACTTTTGGGCGAGCGGCTGCTTGTTTGGGAAAGAAGGTCTTGCGATTACCGGGACCTGGTTTGCGGGCGTATCCGTCATCAATCCAGAATTATCCGCTATCTTGCCAAAAGAAAAATGAACCTGTCCCGCCAGAAGTTTCAGGATGGGCGGCGGGAATGGGAATTCCTCATCAAGTCGAACGCCAGCCTCGCTTCGCTGTTTTAAAGACCAAAATGGATTCCCGCATTCGCGGGAATGACACAATCCCTCTTTAAGAGAAAGCTCTTTTTCCTCTATATTTTGTAAATAAAACAAAAGTATTTGACAATAATTCTAATATAGCTATAATC
>CAYGIT010000063.1:7763-15064 GCA_964349955.1 uncultured bacterium | reverse complement strand
GGTCCAGATAATAATTAAAGCTTACTTTTAAATCCGCGGCCAAATCCACCAGGGATTCCCGTAAAATCACCGCGGCTTCGGGCATGGGAACACTCTCCACGGCCATTTGCTCAAGCGCCTGCTCCGGAGAAAGGCCCAGTTTCCTTCGAAGCCGCTTGAGAATATCCATGCCTCCAAACGAGATGTCGTGGATAAACCGCGGTTTGCCATGATGCGCCACGCTTAAACTTGAAACCTCGGTTCCGATATCCAAAAGGGCAATGGGCATTTGAAACCGCTCCGGATAAAAAAAAGCGAAGGCATTCATGACCGCCAGAGCATCCACATCAATCAGTTCAACTTCGAGGCCCGCTTCCTGGAAAGTCTTGAGGGCGCCATAAATTTCGTCGCGCTTGACCGCCACCAGAAGGACATTCATCGCCGCGCCATCGGCACTCTCGAGATTTTCCTCCAGAATCTGAAAGTCCCAAAGGACTTCAGGCTCCTTAAAGGGAATATACTGGTCGATTTCAAAGGAAATGGCATTGCGAAGTTCTACGGATTTCATTTGTGGGAATTGCACGAAACGGACAATCACCCCCTGGCCTTTGACCGAAATTCGGACCTTCCGGGATTGGTAATGGCCCGTTTCCAAAGCCTCTTTCAGGAGTTGGGCCTCTTTTTCCTTTTCTTCAGGCCGCGCCAGCCTTTGAAACTTTAAAAGCTTAAGCCCCGAGGGTGATTTCTCGGCCTCAAGAAGCAAAATATTGGACTTTCCGAAATCACAGGCCAGGCAGAGGTTGGTCGAACTTTTGAAGTGATGCATTTGGATTTTTATCGGCAGTTTGCAGGGGGAACCGCAGTCTTTTCTGGATTTTAGGGAAGACAAAAAAACCCCGCACTTCCCAAAGAAAGTGTGGGGTCGAAATGCAAAACCGGCTTAGGCGATGGCCGTACCGCCTGTACAGCCGGTCGCAGCTCCCGTCGGAGCGCCTGCGCCCACGACCGAGCCAACAATCACGCCGCTTTGATCAATGCAGTAACTATTCACGGCGGTTACCCCTGCAGTCACCGGAGTTGCCAGCAAGGAGTAGGTGCTTGCATTACCTGCGCCGCCACCGGCATAGGCCTGCAAAAACCCGTGTTTCCCCGCAGCCGTTCCCCACGTTCCGTCCAAATACGCCGGAGCCGCTTGAAGCGCTGCAATGTTCCCCGCATAGGCCGGCGGATTTTGAGCGGCGCGAAACGCTTCATTCGCCGTTCCAAAAGCGCGCATATCCAGTTTCATCGCACCTTCATTCGCACTCAAACGCGACCGGAGCAAATTCGGAATCGCGATGGCGGCCAAAAGCCCGATAATCGCGACCACAATCATGATTTCGACCAGCGTAAAACCTTTTTGATTCATTTTAATGACCATCTTTATTGCCTCCGTATGATTTATTTTTATTTCTGTTTTGAGTATAACCGCTTCTCCGAAGAATGCAAATTTTTAGAAGAATAAAATCCCGTTCATCCCCCTCTTTCATCGTCCTCAAAAGTTAGTGGGAACCTGTTGAAAAGAGAGGGGTTATCATTTGATGGCACTCGACAAAGTCAGGATCGGGAGGAACATCGCCACCACGATTCCGCCGATCACCACGCCGAGAAAAGCAATAATGAGCGGCTCTATTAATGAAGTCAATCCATCCACGGCTGTATTGACTTCCGTATCGTAAAAGTCGGCGATTTTGGTCAACATTTCCTCCAGCTCTCCGGTTTCTTCCCCGATCGCGATCATCCTCACCACCATATTGGGAAAAACGCTGCTTTTCCCAAGTGGCCCGGAAATGCTTTCCCCTTTTTTGACCGACTCCACCAGGGAATGGATGATGAATTCCAGGCGTTTATTGGCCGAAGTTTTCGAAACAATTTCAAGCGAGGAAAGGATCGGCACTCCGCTTTTAACGAGGGTCGAAAGCGTGCGCGAGAATTTGCTGACCGCGCATTTCAGGAAAATCGGCCCAAAAACCGGGAGCCGGAGTTTATAAGAATCCCAAACCATCCGGCCCGGCGGAGTTTTAAGAAGCTGACCCATTAAAAAAATACCTGCACCCAGAATTCCGAGGGTAAGGACCCAATTGCCTGCCAAAAAATGGCTCATGCCGATCAAAATTTTAGTGGGAGCTGGAAGCGGCGCCCGCAGGTCTTCGAAAATCGTCGCGAATTTGGGAATGACAAAAGCCATCATCGCGAAAGTAATGAGAAAGGCAATGCAGGTCACGGCAACCGGGTACATCATGGCGGATTTCACTTTTTTCTGCAACGCGCTGGTCTGCTCAAGGTAAGTCGCCACCCGCTCCAGGATTTCCTCGAGACTACCGCTCGACTCCCCCGCCCGGACCATGTTGATAAATAGCACTGAGAAAACTTTCGGGTGTTTTTCCAGCGCATCGGAAAAACTTTTTCCGCTCTGGACTTGCTGATGCATTTCACGCAACACCACGCGGAATTCTTCCCGGTCCACTTGTTCGGCGAGAATATCCAGCGCCTGGATCAAGGGAATTCCCGCACCGACAAGCGTCGTCATCTGGCGTGAAAAAACAACCAGATCATCCAGGCTCACCTTCCCGCTTTTCCCTCCGGTTTTTTTGACCGTAAGCGTGAACCATTTAGCTTTCCGGACTTCCTTTATCCGGAGAATCATGAATCCCTGGGACCGCAAGCTTGCAACCACGGCATTCACATCCGGGCCTTCCTGAACTCCGGTCTGGTTTTTCCCTGACTTGCTTTTTACCTGATATTCAAAAGGTGGCATCGATTACTCCGGCACTGTAACCCGGAGCACCTCCTCAAGCGTGGTCAATCCGTTTTTAAAAAGGTTGAATGCGTTTTCGAATAAAGTTTCCATTCCGTTTTGAATGGCGGCTTTCTCGATTTCATCGCTGGCTTTTCGCTGCATCACGAGTTCCCGGATCTCGGGAACCATCATGAGCACTTCAATCGCGCCCAGACGGCCGTAATAACCGGACTGCGCGCATTTCGTGCAGCCTTTGCCCCGGAAGGCCGGAATACCTTTAAGTTTTTCTTTCGAAAGATTACAACGGCTCAGCAGATCGTCGCTAAGAGTACAGGGCGTCTTGCAATCGGGACAAATCCTGCGTAGAAGGCGTTGGGCCGCCACACAAATGACGGACGATGCGATCAGAAAGGGCTCCACGCCCATGTCCACAAGGCGCGTCATAGCACCTGCCGCGCTGTTGGTATGAAGGGTACTGAAAACCAAATGCCCGGTGAGGGCCGCCTTGACGGCGATATCCGCGGTTTCCGTGTCACGGATTTCGCCGACCAGCACAATATCGGGGCTTTGGCGCAGAAGCGCGCGCAGGCCGTTGGCAAAGCTCATGCCCACTTCGGCGTGGACCTGGGTTTGCGTGATTCCTTCTACCTGGTATTCCACCGGATCTTCGACCGTCATGATATTCCGGTCCGGCGTGTTCAGCGTGTTCAAGATGGTGTAAAGCGTGGTGGATTTTCCGCTGCCTGTAGGGCCGGTCACGAGAATCATTCCGTACGGATGCTTGATGGCATCGGCAAAGGCTTTCGTCGGTTTTTCCGAAAAGCCGAGTTTATGAAGGCCTGCCTTCACGCCACCCTGGTCAAGCACGCGAAGCACGACTTTTTCTCCGTAATAAATCGGCAGGATCGAAACGCGGAAATCGATTTCCCGGCCTTCGATCGTCGCGCGAAACCGGCCGTCCTGCGGCACCCTTTTTTCCGTGATATTGAGCATGGCAATGATTTTGATCCTTGCGACCATGGAAGTATAAAGTTCAAGAGAGCTGGAAAAGGCCTCTTTGGCCGAACCGTCAATCCGGTAACGGACGCGGAAATGTTTTTCATACGGCTCAAAGTGAATATCGGAGGCCCGCTGACGGATGGCTTCCTCGAGAATCAGATTGACCATCCGCACCACCGGCGCGCGTTCCGCCGAGGCTTCCTGGTCGGCCTTCTCATCTTCCTTCTGCTCTTTGGGTTGGATGATTTTCGGACTTTCTTCATCAATGTCTTCGAGAACTTCCTGAAAATTGCCGGTTTCCGAATAATAATTTTCAATCGCATGGCTGATCATTTTCGCCGGCGCCAGGACAAGGCAGACATCGCAACCCGTGACACCTTTCAAATCGTCATACAGCATTAATTCAAAAGGGTCGCTTGCGGCAACAGTTAAAAGATTTTGAATGCACGCCAGCGGAAAAATCTGATAGCGGTCGATGATTTTTTTCGGAATCAATTGGATGATTTCTTTGGGGACCCGCAAGGCCGGAATATGCAAAATCGGGATTTCCAGTTCCTGGCTTAAAAAGTCGATGACTTCGTCCTCTTTAAAAACTTCTTTCTGAATCAAAATCCGGAAAATCGATTTTTTTTCTTTCCTCGCTTCTTGAAGCAGGCTGCGGACGGCTGCCGGTTCGAGTTTTGCCTTGAGCATCAAGTTTTCCGCCAGTTGTTCCCGGGAAAGATTGTCTTTCATGCCGCTGCCTCTCCCGCGCCGGGCCGCGCCTCGCCCTGGTCTTCGCTCGTGACCCGGAAAACTTCTTCAAGGGATGTTTCACCCGCCAATGCTTTTTGCAGCGCAGATTCCCGAAGAGTGCTCATGCCATGCGCATGCGCGAAAAGCTTGATTTCTTCAGCCGGGGCCCCGCGCATAATTTTCAATCTTGCTTCCGGAGTAATTTCCAGCAGTTCCGTAATGACCGTGCGGCCCTGATACCCGGTTTGCCGGCATTGCGCGCATCCGCGGCCCGCGTAAAAAACCGGCTTCCCTGGAATTTCAATGCCCAGGTCTTTGAGAACTGCCTTGTCCATTTCCACCGGGCTCTTGCATTTGGGGCAAAGCCGCCGCACCAGCCGCTGGGCGGAAATCATCAAGACGGTCGAAGCAATCAGAAATGACTCTAGTCCCATGTTTCGCATACGCGTGATAGCGCTTGAAGCATCGTTGGTATGAAGGGTTGAAAGCACAAGATGGCCCGTTAAAGCTGCCTTGACGGCGATATCCAGCGTGGTATTGTCCCGGATTTCCCCGATCAGGATAATGTCCGGGTCCTGTCTTAAAATCGAACGCAATGCGGCCGGAAACGTAAGCCCGATCAACTCTTTCACATTGACCTGATTGATCCCGGGCAACTGGTACTCCACCGGATCTTCGACCGTCGTAATGTTGACTTCGGGGTTGTCCAGGTGCTTTAAAACCGAATACAGGGTCGTGGTTTTCCCGCTTCCGGTGGGGCCGGTCACTAAAATCATGCCATGCGGTTTTCGGGCTGATTTTTTAATAACTTCCTGTTCCTCGCGGGTAAATCCCAGTTTGGAAATGTCATGGCTTTGGACGGTCGTATCGAGAATCCGCAAACAAACTTTTTCACCAAACGAGGTAGGGATCATCGAAATACGCATGTCGACTTCGCGGTTGTTGATTTTGATTTTCAGCCGCCCGTCTTGCGGGATCCGGTGCTCGGAAATATCAAGCTCGCTCATGACCTTGATACGCGAAACCACGGCCGCCGCGGTGGACTTTTGCGCCCGGATCACCTCCTCGAGCAGGCCATCCACCCGCGCTCTTACCCGCACATGGTTTTCCCAGGGTTCAATAAAAATATCACTCGCGTGCCGGCGGATTCCCTCCAGCAGGATCATGTTTACAAGCTTGATGACCGGCGTTTCATAGGCAATTTTAAGAAGGTCGGAAGAATCCGCATTTTCGCCTTCCCTGCCTCGCTCGAATTCAATCATTTTGACAAGCTCGTCCAGCCCTTTTTCTGGATCATGGCTCACTATCGCCTCCAGGACAGGAACGGCAGCCTCTCCGTAGCATTTCCGGATGATTTGCCGCAGTATTCCGGCTTCCGCCGCGACCGCCCGGATGCCTTTTCCGGTCACCGCCATGAGCTCGTCAATGGCTTGCACATTCATCGGATTGGCAAAGGCAACAGTCAGTTTTTTTTCATGCAGGCTGATGGGAAGCGCGAGGAATTTTTCCGCGATCTTTTGGGGAACAAGCGCCAGCAATTCCGGCGCAATTACGAAAACAGAAGGATTGACGGTGGCGTAGCCAAAATGATGCGCGAAAACGCCGAGCAGTTTTTTTTCGTCGATCTTACCCGAGCGGATGAGAATCTCCAGCAGCGGCTGTTTTGTTTTTTCATGCTCTTTGGAAAAAAAATCCAGAGACGCAAGACTTAGAACTTGTTCTCTGACCAGCAGCTCTTTTAAATCTTCACGGGAATTTTCCCTGTCCATCACGGATTCACCCTTTTTTTTCCTTTTTAGCGCCGGGGTTGAAGATAAGCTCCAACCTGCTCATGATTTCACTGGGAGTAGAAATGAAAATCTGCGCTTTGAGATTCGTTTTTTTTTGGATCTCATTTAACACTAGATCATTGAGAGGGTCGCTCATGGCCAGAAAAATATTTTTATCATCCTGATCAAAAGGAAGCAAAAGATGGCGGCGGCAAAGATCTTCACCAAGACGGAGGGCGCTATCATGGCTCACCGAATAAGAGGAAAGCGGAATGTAAGGGATTTTTAACTGTTTGCCTACGGCGGCAATGACCTGCGCTTCATTCACATACCCCAGGCGGATGAGGATCTGGCCGATCAATTCATCGCCTTCTTTTTTCTGAAGGTCGAGCGCCTCTTTAAGCCGTTCCGGCGTCAGCGCTCCGTCTTCAATTAGAATTTCGCCAAGCAGCTTTTTTTTGGTTTGCCCCATAATACAAAAGTATAGCTGCCGTATAGAGTATTTTCAAGCTATCGAAAGATATAATTTGACTAATTTTGATATAAAAAAGGTAGGAGTGCTAAAAATACAGTAAATGCTGCAGGGCCTTTTTTACCGCACGGGCCTGAATCTGGGCCCGGAATCCGGAAAAAACCTCTTTCCAGACTTTGCGTTTTCCGGAAGAAACAATCGCAAGATAAACCAGGCCCACGGGTTTTTGACGGGTTCCGCCGGAGGGTCCGGCAATTCCCGTGATTCCGATTCCGATAGAGGCATTCATTTTGATACGGACCTGCCCCGCCATTTGCAGGGCGATTTCGGGCGAAACAGCTCCTTTTTTTTGTAAAATATCCGGCCGCACTTCAAGCCATTTTTCTTTGAGGTCATTGCTATAAGAGGTAATGCCTCCCCTGAAATAAGCGCTTGATCCCGGCTCGGATGTCATTTCGGCGGCTAAAAGCCCCCCCGTGCAGCTTTCCGCTATGGCCAATGTTTCTTTCCGGCGGGTTAAAATTTTCCCGATTTCCCGCGCAAGTGTTGTTTCTTCATACGCATAAAT
>CAYGIT010000063.1:0-7753 GCA_964349955.1 uncultured bacterium | reverse complement strand
GACCTTTTTTTCCAGACGGCGTTTAATCGAAAGAGAATCTGTATAAAGGCGGAGAGTGACTTCCCCTGTCATCGGATAAATTCCAAACTCAAAAGGATCATCAAAAAAGTCCGCGCCGAGTTTTTTCATGATCTCGGGTTCCCCGATTCCCACCGTTTTGACAATCAGGGCCAGGCTGCTCTTCAAACCGGCAAATTTTTTCTGCAGAAGAGGCCCGACAAGGGCGTGGAACATTCTCTCCATTTCCACGGGCACACCGGGCAGGACGATGACAAGCCTTTCTCCGGCTGCGATACTGAAGCCGAGAGCAATGCCATAGCGGTTGAAAAGGGGCTCGGCGTTTTTCGGAAAAAGCGCTTCTTTCCGGACAAGCTCCGGCATTTTTTGCCCACGCGCTTTGTAATGATTCCGGATAAAGGCAAGCTGGCGGTTTGAGCAAATCAGCGGGACTTTGAAAAAATCGGCAATCGCATCCCGGGTAACATCATCGGGAGTCGGACCAAGTCCCCCGGTCACAATCACAAGCTGCGCGCCCGTAAGCGCGCAAGAAAATCCGGTTTTGATCGAAGCGATATCATCCGGACAGGAAACCTGGGAGTCGACTTTAAAGCCGCGGCGAAGAAGTTCGGCGCCTAAAAAGCGGGCATTGGTATTAAGGACCGTCCCTTTGAGCAATTCATCCCCGATGGTGAGAATTCTTGCAACGGGTCTCGCTTTTTCAAAGCGGCGGGTTTTCATCTAAAAAAGATCAAAAGGACAAGGCGCGCATAAATCCCGGCGGCTACGTCATCCAGGAGAATTCCCCAGTAACCGGGCAAAGTTTCAAGGCGGTGGCAAGGCCAGGGCTTGAAAATATCAAAAACCCTGAAAAGCACAAACCCCATGAGAATGGAATTCCACCCCAGGGGAACGCCGGCAAGCGCGATCATCATTCCCAGCACTTCATCCATCACGACGAATTGGGGGTCCTTTTGGATTGAGAGATCAAGCCTTCGCACTGCCCAATACCCGGCGAGGAAACATAAAAGGAAAACCGAGGCATAAAGCACGGGGTTCCAGAAGGAAAGAAGCACGAGCCCAATGCCAAAAAGGCTTCCGAGGGTTCCCGGAACAATGGGAATCAGGCCGACTCCGCAGGCGCTGACGTACCGCGCAAAAGATCCCGTGAAAAAATGGGTCCGGTTGGCGGAAAGAAAAGAAAATCCGGAAATGAGCGTGAGAAGAAGCGCGGCCAGAAGAAAAAGAGGCAGGCAAACATTGACGATCGGGAGAGCAGGTTCCAGAAACGGATAATCACGGCCGAGAAGCTGGATAAAAGGCGCAAAAAGAGCGGCCACTTGAACGCCGAATTTTAATTTCCCGAGTTTTTCGGCTCCCAGGGCTTTTCCTTCAAGAAGCCAGCCGATGCGGCAAAACGTCACCACAAATTCGCGGATAAAAATGGGCACCACCCAGGCAATCGAATAAAATCCCATGAAGGCAAAAGTCACCATCGGCACGAGGATCAGGATTTTATCCATACTCGGATCGAGAATTTTCCCCGCATTGCTTGTGATTGCATGGCGGCGCGCAAGCCAACCGTCCCAATAATCGGTCGCAGCGCCGAAGATGAAAATTCCACCGGCGAGCAAATGAAAATGGGGTTTTGGAGAAAGGAGAAATAAAGGAAGAAAAATTCCGAGAATCCCCCGAAAGACACTCAGGGCATTGGGCAACTGAAGGGCGTTTAGTTTAAACCTGCCCGGCCAGATCATATTCTTGAAAATCCGTAATGGTGACCGGATAAAATTCTCCCGGAAGAAGAGGTTTTGTGGAACTCACGCGAACCGTGCCGTCAATTTCAGGCGCATCCTGGGAAGTGCGGCCAATCCACTTCTGAGGATTTTTGGGAAAAGGACCGTCAATGAGAACTTGCAACGTCCGGCCTAAGAATTCTTTATTATTCTCGCGGGAAATTTTCTGCTGGAGCAGCATGGCTTTGTCAAACCGTTCGCGCTTGATTTTTTCAGAAACTTGATTGGGCAAGGTCGCGGAATGGGTTCCCTCTTCGAAAGAGTACCGGAAAATCCCCACGCGCTCGAATTTCACCTCTTCCATAAATTCCAAAAGCTCGGCAAAATCTTTTTCGGTCTCGCCTGGAAATCCGACAATAAAAGTAGTACGGATCGCAAGCCCCGGCACGGTTTGCCGGAATTGGCGAATCAAATCCTGAGTCCGGCGCTTCGTGATTCCGCGCCGCATGGCCAGCAGCATGGCCTCGCTGATATGTTGAAGCGGCATGTCGAGGTAGCGGCAAAGGTGCTTAGAATCGCGCATAGCTTCCATCAATTCCGGCGTGACGCAGGAAGGATAAACATACAGAAGGCGGAGCCAGAAATCTCCTTCAATCTGATCAAGCCGCCGCAACAGGCTTGGAAGGAGAAATTCTCCCGTCAGGTCTTTTCCAAAATAAGTCGTGTCCTGGCCGGTCAGAATAATTTCGCGTGTGCCATCCTGGATCATGCGCTCGGCCTCAAGCACGACATCTTCGAGGGTGCGGGAACGGTGCTTGCCGCGAAAACTGGGAATGGAACAAAAAGAACAAATATGATCGCAGCCTTCGGAAATTTTGACGTAGCGGTAATGTTTGGGGGTGAGCGCAACACGGGCTTCCGCGGAGGTTGAAAGATAGCCGGGCATACCGACTGAAACCACTCTTTCTCCTTTTTTAACACCTTCCACGATTTCAGGAATTTTCGCGTAATCCCCTGAACCGATAAAGGCGTCCACTTCCTCCAGCTCCTTTTGCAGGTCGGCCGGAAAGCGCTGAACAAGGCATCCCATTACAATGAGTTTCTGGATGCGTTTTTCTTTTTTGAGCTGCACCATTTCAAGAATGCGGTCGACCGATTCTTTGCGCGCGTCTTCAATGAAAGTGCAGGTATTCAAAAGGGCCACATCACAATCTTCCCCGGAAGGAACGATTCTATAAAGAGCAGGATCCAGCTTGCCCAGGATGACTTCGCTATCCACCAGGGTCTTGGGGCACCCCAGCGATACCATGCCAATACGCACCGGTGCTGAAGCCTTTGATTTTAGAGCGGTTTGAAGGGGTGTCATAAGAGGGTATTTTAGCGGATAATGCGCCAAAGGACAAGGAAGCGATGGATCCTCAAGATTTCCCTTGAATGTTCTCCCGCTCCCGATAAAATAGCCTTCTTCTTTGGGGGCTCGTAGCTCAACTGGTTAGAGTACTGGATTGTCGATCCAGGTGTTGCGGGTTCAAGTCCCGTCGAGCCCGCCAATTTTTTTAAAACTCGCCACGGGACTTGAAGGGAGCACCTGATTTCAAACATGACTCAATGTCATGTTTGAAGGTGCGGATGGCCGACCCGTAGCGAAGCGGAGGGCGCCAAGTCCCGTCGAGCCCGCCAATTTCTTCTTAAATTGCTCTCTACGGGCGCGTAGCTCAGCTGGTTAGAGCATCTGCTTTACACGCAGAGGGTCTCAGGTTCAAATCCTGACGTGCCCAGTTTTCATTCCTCATTTACCTCGTCAATCAATTGCATCAACTTGGCGAAATGACGGCGATTGAAATAAAACGCCAGACGGGTGAGGCCGAAAGTATGGGGCTCGTTTTCCTCTTCACCAAACGGTTTCAGGAATTGCTGGTACTTCCCTTTTTTGAGAATCGACTTAAAATTGACATTGATCTTTTCCAGCCGGTCGGGAGGAAGAGGCCGCTTCATGCGAAAAATCAGCCGGTCCTGAATATAGCGGCTGGAATGATAATTCCGGTAGAAATGAGTCACTTTTCGCGCGGCAGCCTGCGCATCATGGGTGAAATAAACCAGCCCCATGTCGTCCGGATCAATCATTTTCCGCCCGCCAAGCTGCTTGATGAGAAAATTTTTCCAGGAACTCCAGTATTTGCTGCCCGGCGGGTCCAGGCAGACAATCGGGCGCGGGGCCGCTTTTCCCGTCTGCACGAGCGTGAGCGTTTCAAAGCCTTCATCATGCGTGCCAAATCCTCCGGGGCAAAGCACGGTTGCATCCGACTCCTTGATAAAAATAAGCTTGCGGGTGAAAAAGTATTTGAAATTAATCAGCTTGGGATCATTGGCAATGGTCGGATTGGCTTCCTGCTCAAATGGAAGCCGGATATTGACCCCAAAACTGTTGGCCCGGCCCGCACCCTCGTTTCCGGCGCTCATAATGCCGGAAGCGGCGCCCGTGACCACCATCCACCCGGCATCGACAATCGCACGGCAAAACTCATGGGCCTGTTTATAATCCGGAGAAGAGGGCGGGGTTCTTGCGGAACCAAAAATCGCGACTTTCCGCACATGGCGGTAGGGTTGAAACACCTTCAAGGCATAGCGGATTTCCTTTAAAGTCGTGGTCATCATTTTAACATCGCCGCGATCCAGGCAGTCTTCACGGAGCTTGATTGCGGTCGTCATGATGTCGGCAAGCAGATCGGCGTCCGGCGAGCCTCCGGCATTTTCAATTGTTTCCTTGATCATGGCATCAAGCTTTTGATTGCCGGTGTTGTAGGTGTGTTTGTATATTTTTTTCATCGACTCGGCTCAATTCTGATTTGAAGGAGCAAGTCCCCTTCATGTTTACAGGTTTGGCAGACCCGGCCCTGGCGTGTGAGACGCAATTTCTGGCCCTCCCGGGTATGAGGAGGAATACGCACCGAGAGCGTTTTGCCCTCCGGTGTACGAAAAGTAACCTCCCCTCCTTTTTCGGCCTTTTCGCGGGAAATTTTAAGGCCTACTGCAATATCGGCTTCCACGGTGTCAAGATCGGAATCCGGTTCGGGATCCCCTGAGGAGTAAGAATAACCGCCTCCAAAAGGCCCGGCACCTGCACGCGGGCGAGCGGCTCCCCCACGGCCTAACCCGCTGAAGAGATCCTCAAAAATATCCCCAAAGGCGGAGTATTGATTCGTCTGGCCTCTCGATGAGCGGCCCTGCCCCTGGTTGAATTGCCGAAGAAGATCTTCATAATCAAAACCCTGGGAGCCGGCAAAATTCCCGCCTCCTCCGCCAAAACGGCGCATCTGATCATATTGGGCCCGTTTTTTTTCATCGCTGAGAACAAAATAGGCCTCAGAAATTTCCTTGAATTTGGCTTCCGATTCCTTGGGGTTGGAGGGGTTCTTGTCAGGATGGTACTTGACCGCGAGTTTCCGGTAGGCTTTTTTGATTTCCTCCGGTGAGGTCTTTTCAGAAACGCCTAAAATATCATAATAGTTCTTTTTTTGATTAGACGGCATTCGGGAATTCTACTGCAGGATATTCTTCCGTGCAAGGCAAACCCCAGAGGGTGGTTTTGAACTTCATAAAACCCTGAAGAAACAGCGATGTGTAGCACTCTCTAGCATTACGGCCCGGCCCCTTGTTTTTATGGCCTCTATCGGCTAGGGTTGGATTAGTTCTGAATAAGTTCTTTGATTGTTGGAACGATAAAGTCTGACCCGCGGATGAAGATCCGCGGGGAATGATTCGCAGTGCAAAACATCGCACGCGAGGCAAACCATTCGAAAGAGTGGGACGCAAAGCTGGGCGCCTAACCCTGAAAAGGTACGGTAGGCCGGCCGCCGAATTTCAATGAAAACCAAAAAACTGATTCACTCAATTTTACTTTGTTGCATGCTCGGCCTGAACACACAGGCCCAGGCAGCGCTTTCGAATGTTCCAAATCCGCTTCCCGGTCAGCTACCGCCGGGGGGCGGGTTGGAGCAAAAATCCTCTCTCGTTTTTTCCATTCAGAATCCGGCAAACCCCCGGGATTGCAAAACCGAAGGGGATGAAAATTCGGGCGCTTCTCTTTGCAAGCAGATGCATGACGACGGCACTTTTCTCACGACCGAAAGCCATTACGAAAAAATAGGGCGGGAACTCAAGAGCCAGACCTTTTTGATTCCGTTTGATGCGCAAGGGCATGCAACAGGCAAGCAGGTGGTCCGGCTGAAAACCCGGTTTACGGATGCAAGCGCGAAAATCCGCGTCCAGGATTCTTTTGATATTGTCAGCTATCCTCCGGGGCAAAAAATCACGCGGGAAGTGGTGATTTTCGAATACCGTCCAGACGGCAAAACCTTTTCGAAAATCTCCTATGCCAAATACAATCAGATCAATGATCTGGCTTTCGGGTCATTGATTTACAATGTTTCCCTTCATTATGATGAGGCGGGATTCCCCTTGAAAGGACGTGCGGAACTCTGGAAGGACAGCAAGAAAACCCAGGATTTCTTCCGTTGGAAACGGGATGTTCAGGGGCTGGAAAACTTTGACCCTATGGCCTGGAAACAATGGGAAGAGGTCGCGAAAAAAGCCACGCTGCAGCAAATCCTCGCTTAAAGCTTTGGAAGTTTTCCTGCCGGAACTGCCGCTTAAGCTAGTCCTGAATTTTGAGCTTTTTGATGAGATCTTGCAGCCATCACAAACAAAGGGACTGACAGCGCCTGGAGCCCCATGGAAAATAAAATCACGAGAGGAATGGAAACATCGTACAGAAATCCCAAAGCCAGGCTGCCGCAAAACCAAAAAACCCCATAAAAGGCATTGAAAATTCCAAACGCCGTTCCCCGCTTTCCGGGAGCGACCAAGCCCGCGATGAATGCCTTCATAATCGATTCCTGCGCGCCCATGCTAATTCCCCATAAAATCATTCCCGCAAGAGCCAAGGAAAATCCTCCCAGAAAAACAAGCGGAGCAAAAAAAATCCCGATCAACGTGGCAATCAGGATCATCCCCATTCCCAGGCGGTCAAATAATCGCCCGAAGATCAAAGCCGCCAGAGCATCGGACCCCATCGCAACGGAATAAAAGATGGGTATCCAGGATTGGGGAATGGTCGAAACTTTTTGAAAATGATAGGCGATCAAAGGAAAATCCGCAAAACCTGCGGCAACCAACCCCACACCCAAAATATAAAGCCAGTAAGAACGCGTGAGTCCTTTGGATTGCAATGAAGGGACATTGATTTCCAGATCATGCGGCCGGGGATATAAAAATCGCGCCATCAAAAGAGTGCTCAACGCCAAAAGCGCCGGAATCAGAAGAATCGCAAAACCGGTACGGTAGTCTCCGCCTCTGAAATAAAGAACCAGCGCCACGATGAGCGGCCCGAGCATCGCGCCGATCTGGTCCATGGCTTCGTGAAGCCCGAATCCCCAGCCATGCCCCATTTGATGCGTGGCATGCGAAAGCATGGCATCGCGCGCCGGATTGCGAATCGCTTTTCCCGTTCTCTCCGCGATCATCAGCGCGGCCGCCACCGGCCAGTTGCCCGCCAGCGCCAGAAAAGGAACCGCGATCAAATTCACAAAATAACCAAAAAAAGTAATCGTCCAGTATTGCTTGGTCTTATCACTGATATATCCCGAAACCAGCCGGAGCCCATACCCGATCAATTCCCCAAAACCGGCCACGAAACCCACGGCCGCAGCACTGGCCCCAAACAAGGCGAGGTAAGGCCCGGTAATACTGCGTGCGCCCTCGTAAGTCATATCCGCAAAAAGACTGACCAGCCCGAGAAGCACCACAAACCGGGTTGCCGACTTCAAATCGTTTAATTTCATCAGATATTTTTTCTTCCTGATTTTTATATTTTCTAATCTATAAGATTATAGGTGAAAGGCAAGCATCTCTTTAAGAAACGTCTTTTTCTTGATTTTCACTTACAAGCGAACAATTTACTATTAAATAATAATATTATTGATATTTAAGAAACCACCACCGATATTCTGAATCGTACCACC
>CAYGIT010000062.1:0-15075 GCA_964349955.1 uncultured bacterium | reverse complement strand
GCATTTTCCATGTCATTCCCGCGAAAGCGGGAATCCATTTTGGGATCTCCGGCCCTAAAGGGCTGCTTCGCTGCAGAAGCATTCGGGGATGACGAGATTGAAAGCCCTTTCAAAAAATCAACTAGATTGATTTTTTCTTCGCGAAAGGCTTCGGCGCGGTCATGCAATTGATTGAGTTCCGAAGAAAAGTGCAGCTTTCGCTTTTCGTCCAAACTATTCTGGATTCCCTGTAACTTTTGAAGAGCGGCAGCCTTTTTTTGAGCAGCGCGGGCATAGGCAAGATAATTGTCTTCGTAGAGATTCCAGTCTTCGATCCCAAAATAGCGGCCCTCCTGCTCGTTGAACACCGCGGCCATTTGAGCGCCCGTGATTTCTGCTTTTTCGAGATAATCGCCCATGACTTTTTTCTTGGCCATTGCATCCGGGAAGGTTCGGAAAAGGGTGGCATCCACCGGCCCCTTGCCGCCTTCGAGCGCGACCAGATCGATCCCGTATTGTTTTTGAAAATAGCCGAGCAATTTCTGGGTTTGGCGTTGGGCATCAATGATCGCGTGGGCGTCCTGCAAAATCACGATAAAAGGAGCTTCTGGATTGGAAGCGTGGTACCGGGATTCAATGGTTCCCAAATTAACGGGAATTTCGATTTTTCCGGGAATAATTGCTGAAGAAAAAATTCCTGAGGGCAGCGCTGAAGAAGGCGGGGAGCTCCATCCCGTATTGGTGACCAAAAAAGCAAAGAGGGTCAGCCAGGCTGTGATTTGAAACTTTTTTATTTTCCGGTACAAAATTTTCCCTTTCCCTTTTGTTCTAAAGGGGTTCTGATGCTTTAAAGGACATTTTTTTAGCCTTCGCTAAAGTGTCGCACATGGAACAGGAACCTTCAAATGGCAGGCTTCGAAAATAAGGCGAGAAAACCTTCTACTTAACCTATTCAAATCAAATGGGTTATGAAAAGAGGAAGGGGGCTTGTTTATTTCTGAATGGGCGGAGCCGAATCGGGAGTTCCTGCAGCGGAAGAAGAAGGGACCGAAAAATGAGGCGGTTCATGGCCTGTCCAGCTGACGACTTCGAGTTTAAAGCCGAGCAATTTTTCCGGAGGTGTCAGCCGGTCCGGCAGATAGACGGTGTCAAAACTCAGAACTTCGCCGTTGAAAGAGTTGGCGGTCAGCGACGCATCAAATCCCGCAAAAGGATCGGTTCCTGGCGGAACGGCCGTTGAACCCGGGGATTGAAAAGCCTGGCCCAGAGTAAAAAGCTTGGGAGTCCCCGCCCGGATCACTTCCGCCTGATCATTGACCCCGAGAAGTTGATAATGAATCGGTTGCTGATTTTTCAAAGCCGTAAACCCGGAAACCAGATAAGAAGGTTGAGCTCCTTCCTCACTCGACAAGGTCGATTCTTCTTTCATCGAGCTGCAAGTGATTGCTGAATTTTGCGCTTGGGCCGACACGCAGGTCGCCACTTCCTGTGCCATGAGGGATTGAGATTCCAAAGACAAAGGCGATGAAATTTCTGTGCTTTCTGGAAGCTTGTTGGAAGCCCGGGGAGGAGTTTCAGCCGTCGATTGTCCGGAAGAAATAACGGGACGCCGGTCTGTATTTCCGGTTGGCTCCATGGGAGCAAGGGCTGCGGTTGCAAACGGCAGCATTCCCCCTATCAACAGCAATAGCATGGCAATCGCTTTTTTCATCCTAAATAAAGTAAACCACCCTTTCAAAGAAAAACAAGGGACTAACTGCGGATACGGATGGGAAGAATGACGACAGGCAAGCCGGCGAAGCGGATGCGGCGTTGAATGGCGTAGGCGGTCTCGTTATGAAGCATGCCGTAATACCACTGCGGTTTTTCGAAAACGATTTCTCCCGCGAAGAATACGGCGCGCGGATATTTTTGAGCGACTTCCAGGCTAAGTTCGGCGACAGTTTGCACGACTTCGGTCCCGATGCGGTATTCCGAGCGCGCTGCAATTCCCATGCTTTTCGAAAATTCCACGTAACGCTGAAGCATTTCTCCGGTTTTTTCCGTTAATTCCACCACCGCGTCGCCGCCCTTAAAAAAATCGGAAGTCACAATGCCGACGCTTAGAAAAACCACATTTTTGAAAGACCGCGGGAAGATCCGGAAAATGTTCAAAAGAATATGGATTCCCAATCCGCTGTAACCGCCCACCAGAATGATGCGGTAGGGTCCTCGGCTTCAAATTCCGGAACCTGCACCGAATCCGGCGCCGGCAAATTCTCAAAAGCCCGGTCAATTTCCAGGATTTTCTTGGCGACCCCGTAATAATGCCGGCGGATCAAAAAACACATTCCGATACAAAGAACCGTGATCACGACCGTCAACCATGCTCCTTCGCGAAATTTTTCCACAATCATCACGCAAAGAATAGAGGCACAAAGCACAAAGCCCGTCGCGTGCACACTAATGTCCCGCTTCCACGTGGGTTCGGTTTTCCGGTGCTGGATCCAGAAACGGATCATGCCGAGTTCGGAAAGTGAAAAGGTAAGAAATACGTTCACGCTGTACATGACTACCAGAATTCCGATGTGACCGCCCGTGTAGGCGAGCGTTATTGTCGCGGCAATTCCGATGAGAAGGATTCCGTTTTGCATGGTGAGACGATCCGAGAGTGAGGCAAACCTGCGAGGCAGCCATGAATCCAGGGCCATATTCGCCATAACGCGCGGACCGTCGATAAAACCGGTTTGCGCCGCCACAAGCAAAAGAATCGCTTCCGATCCGATCGTGATTAAAACTAACCAGGTGCCCAGTGGAATCGCCCCCCAATGGAAACGGCCCATGAGGTTCCCCGCCAGCACAGCATTGAGGGTCTGGCCATGCACCGGATGCACATCGGCCAGCATGTAACAAAGCAGAAGCCCGCCGGCCGTTAAAGCCAGCGAAATGGCCATATAAGTCATGGTCCGCTTACCGGTCGAGACTTTGGGTTCTCTTAAAATACTGACGCCATTGGAAACCGCTTCGATCCCGGTATAGGTCCCGCCGCCAAGCGAATAGGCGCGCAGAAAAAGAAGGAACAGGCCCCATCCGCCCAGTTGGGCGACTCCGGATTGAAATCCCTGATGAACATTTTGCGCCATGGCATGAACCTTTGGCAGGTGAATGAAGATACCTCCAAAAATCAGGACTATATGGGTGATGACAAAAGTAAGAAAAATGGGAATCAGGGCGGTGACGGATTCCTTGACCCCGCGCAAATTCATCACGACCAAAAAGAAAATGGCGCCAAATTCCACGGGGAGCTTGTAGATTTGAAATGAAACCGGAAAAAGACTGAAGAGCGCGTCTCCTCCGCCCGCGATCGAAACCGTGATGGTGAGAACATAATCCACAAAAAGCGCGCAGCCTGAAACTACCCCGGCCTGGCGGCCGAGCAGCTTTGTGGCCACCACATAACCGCCGCCGCCGAGCGGAAAATGTTCGATGATACGGCTGTAGGCGTAAGAAATAATAAAGACGGTGGCCGCGGTCGCAAAAACCAGCAAAATGGCGAGGTAAGTATGCGCGCCAAGCGCGCGATAGGCTTCTTCGGGACCATAAGCAGAGGACGAAAGCCCGTCGGCTCCAAGCCCCACCCATGCCAGAAAAGCAACCAGGGAAATTTGATGGCTAATCGAAGGGTCTTTGAGATTGCGGGGAGCTCCTAAAAGTTTATGCCGGAGGCGGCCCCACCAGGAAGAAGGCAAAGGGGAAGGCCGACTGGATTCAAAGGGGGAATTCAATTTGCAACTCCTCTCGTCTGCCTGCGGGGTTAGCTGACGGGCTAAGGTTGAGAAGACTCACCTTTCATCGTGTCATACGATGATTCGCCCCGGAAAAAATGAACGGGTCCCCCGTTCCGCTGGTTGTAGCGGATTCGGCAATAAGTGCGGAATTATACGCTTTCTTTACTGAATGTCAAATTTAAATCGGAGATTTTCGGGGGGAATTTTTTACGCGATACAAAATACCGCATATAACGGGACGGACTTTATATGATTCTCAAATCCGAAATTTTTTGCGGATATTCTTATCGCGTAGGGCGGAGCATACTTTTCTTTATACACCGACAAACTTCTGGAACGGATATGAGTACTTGATTTGACTTCCACAGGAATGATCTTTTCCTGAGCCTGAATCACAAAATCTATTTCGGCAGTATGGGCAGAACCCCAATAATAAAGCTCGTTCCAATGAACCCTTAATTGATCGGCCACATAATTCTCAACAATTGCACCTAAAAAAGTATTGTGGGTTTCAATATTCGTTAAAATATTATGGGCTGCCATTCCCGACTTTAAGGTCAGCAATCCGACATCTCCCATATACAGTTTAAAACTTGAAAAATCCTGATGGGCTGCCAGCGGCATGTACCCATGCTCCACCTTATTGCATTTAACAACAAGTCCGGCAGCACACAGCCAGTCGATTGATGCCCCAAATATTGAAGCGGAACCGCCTCGCTGAGCAATCTTATATTGAAATTTCCGGTTTTCCTTAGCCAACTGCGTAGGGATTGATTGAAAAGCCGCCATGATCTTTGTTGTTTCGGAAGGCGTCGCATATTTCGCCATATCCGCAATATAGGTGTCGACGATTAGCGATTGAATATCCACCGCATCGATTAACCTTTGGCTCTTGCAATACTCTTTCACCACTGCCGGCATACCCCCTACGATTAAATATTCCTTGTACAGCTGGAGCGCCACCTCATGAAGCATGGGGGATAATGGGGCATCCGCCATATAACAACTGCGTATTTCATTTACCAATGCCTCCTGATCTACAGCCCACAAAAACTCTTCGAGATCCAACGGATAAAGATGCAGGAGGTCCACCTTGCCAACAGGAAACGAGAATTTTTCACGGTTGAGAGCAACCCCCAAAAGACTTCCCGCACCAGCAATATGATATTCAGGGGCATTTTCGCAAAAGTACTTTAAAGATGTCAATGCCCTCTCGCACGATTGGATCTCGTCAAAAAAAACAAGCGTTTTCCCTGGAACTATTTTCTGCTTATAAAAAATCTCCAGACAATTGACAATATGTTCCGGCGAAATATCACGATTAAAATCAGCGGCAACGGTTAAATTGGTTTCGAGGTTAACATAAATGACGTTCTCGTAATTGTTCCGGCCGAATTCATTAATAACGTAGGTCTTTCCAACCTGTCTTGCCCCATACACAAGCAAAGGCTGACGCCGATGGCTACTCTTCCATTTAAGTAATCTTTCGCTTATTCTTCGTCTCATGGTGGAAAAATACCTGTTTTTTATAATTAAGTCAAGTTAAATACTAAAAAATAGTACTTTTACTGACTTAACTATACTTTTAGGACTATGCGCGGCCGGGAACTTCGCCGGTTTGGGTGTTGACGCGGATGGTGTCGCCTTCTTTGATGTAAAGAGGGACCCGTACTTCGAGGCCGGTTTCAAGGGTGGCGCGTTTGAGTACGCTGCCGGAGGAATCGCCTTTGACCGCAGGTTCGGCCGAAGTCACTTTGAGCTCAACATACACGGGAAGCTGGAGGGAAACAGCGGTGCCGTTGTATTTCAGCGCTTGCATCGGCACGCCTTCTTTGAGATAGCCTTTGATGTCTGAAATTTTATCGATCGCAAGCGAGAATTGTTCAAAAGTGGTTTCGTCCATGAAATGGAAGGCATCCGCATCCGAATAGAGAAGTGCCGCAGGAGTAAGTTCGACATCCGCTTCTTCGAATTTTTCACCGGTCTTGAAATTTTTGTCCTGGACTGCCCCGTTTAAAAGGTGCTTCAACCTTGCGCGAATCATTGCCGAAGCGCTGCGCGCGGTCGGCGAAGCAAACGTTACTTCCAGCACCGTGAACGGCTGGCCTTCCACAAGGATAATCATTTTTTTCTTCAATTCATTGGCGCCGATCAAAGGCATTTCATCTCTCCTTCTTCATACCTCAGTGATTGAAGAATGCGGGATCAGGAAGCGAAAAACTTTTCCTTATTTTTCCAGCGTTCCTGCATTTTGGTGTTCATTTTTTCGAATCCCGGAATTTGATCGGGAGTCAGAATTGTCCGGATCTCGGCCTGCACGGAATTGCGAAGCGCCTCGAATTTAGGACGGGTTTCAGCCTGCAGCGCAAGCATCTGCGGATGATGCGCATCGAAAATGGCCGCAACTTGCGTTTCCTGTTCCGGAGTCAAATGCAATGCCGCGTCGAAACGTTTCAGCATATGCTCCCGCATATTGCCCTGCTTCCAGCGCTGATGCCGGTTTTCCCGCACCTGCCACTGGCCAAAGACCGCGCCCGCGCTAAAACCGATCAAAAGGGCGATAGCCACTTGATGCCACTTGATGTTCCAGGGTAATTCCATAAATCCTCCTCGATTATTCCAGAATTTCATTGACCCCGGCAGGCTCCGGCGTAAACGCCCACTGGGAAGTTTGCGGCATGTCCGCAAGTAAAACCGACTCGGTATTGATAAGAGGTTCACGCTGCCCGATGGCAACGGCCATTAAAGCAATTGCAAATCCATACCCCAAGGCAGGAAAAAGCCAGTCTAAAAAAGCCCAGCGGCGTACCGCGGGAGCCGGTTGCTCCCGGCGGGCAAGCCGGGTCATGACTTGCCGCACAAAAAACTCGGAATCCCCCGATGAAACCGGCCGCGAAAAAAGCCCCCCCAGAGTTTCCCATTTTTTAAGAATTCCGCGGCATTCTTCGCAAACCGGAAGATGCGTTTCGACAGCTTTCAGTTCTTCTCCGGCAAGCTCGCGGTCGCGGTAAGCCAGAACTTTTTCTTTCAGGGTTTCATGATTCATGGTTTGGCCTCTGGCATTTAGACGTTTTGACTTTTCAAAAGGTGTCGCGTCTTTATTTCGATTTCCTGGCGGGCCCGTTTGAGCTGGCCCTTCACGGCATCGATGGAACACTCCAGGGTATCGGCAATTTCCTGGTAACTCAAGCCCTGGATTTCTCTCAAAAGCAAAATGGTCCTGGCTTTTTCAGGCAAATAAGAAAGAATCTTTGTGAGAAGTTCACTCTGCTCCAGGCTCCGGTCTTCGGAAGAGGCTGAAAAAAGAGCTTCGGCTTTTTCACCTTTCTTTTCGAGCAGCGCGTCCCAGGATTCGGTTTTTTGGCGCGCGGATTTCCTCAGAAGGTCGGTGCAATGATTGGCATTGATGCGGTAAAGCCAGGTGGAAAAAGAGGAATTGCCCCGGAATTTGGCAAGCGATTGATAGGCTTTGATGAAAACTTCTTGCGCCGCGTCCTCGGCCTGCGCCTCATTGGAGAGCAGCATCCGGCAATAACCCCGGATGCGCTCCTGGTACCGGCGAACAATTTCACCGTAAGCATCCCGGTTTCCAGCCAGAACCTCCAAAATGATTTCAAAGTCTTCGATGGCAGTCTCTAATTGCGATGATACTCTGCTTTTTTGGATTCCCAAAGGCTGCGCAGTTTGTCGTATTGATCTTTCGTCAGCGTCTCTTTCAATTTCGAGATCGCCCCGACCACACTTTTTTCCATAGCTTTCTTCAATTCATATTTTTGGTCCACAAGCGTATTGACCGCTTTTACATCCATGGGATAATCATGCGCCATGGATTTGATATCCAGGGAAACAACTTCGATTTCGGCCTTTTGCTTGATAAGGGCTTTTTTGGTTTCAAGCTTCAAATTCTTGATGTCCGCCACCTTATCTTCGGCAAGCCCAAGGACCTCTTTATTCTCCAGAATGAAATGCGCCTTCTTGAAAAACATTTCCTTTAATTCTCCGCCGCCTTTGCCATAAGATCCACCGTGCGCATAGGCGCTGGAAAGCGAAAGCGTCAAGCCGAGAACAAAAACTCCAATACAACCCAGCAATATTTTTTTCTTCATGGTATGCCTCCAAGTGTTTGATTGGGGATCTTGCTCCCCTGTTTATTTAGACGTAGGGCGGGTATAAAAGTGTCAGGGACAGGTCCGTTTGTTTGGACCTGTCCCTGACACTTTCAAACGGATGATTGTTGTTTTCAGCCTTTGTCTTGGCGAAAGAAAGGCTTTTTCTTCTTGAAAAAACCGCGATTTTCATTGCTTCCACGGGGTTTATCAAAAGAAGGCCGGTCATGCGAAGGGCGATCATTTGAGGACCGGAAATGAGACGGGGGTCCGCCTGGACCGGAACGGTGAGGATGTTTCCCCCTGCCGGCCCCGTGAGGATGCCCGAAAGCTCTGGGTGGCCTTGAGAAGTTTCGCTTGAATGAAGGTTGGCCCTGGCCCTGAGAGGGCGGCTGGCCGATCAAAGCATCGATTTTCTTTTCCAGATAAACAAGATGCTGCTGAATCTTCTTGAGCAAAACAACCGGATCAGATTCGTTTTGGGAGGCATCGCCAGACTTGGACTCATCGTTCATTTTTATTTCTTCTCCGCTTATTTTAATAGAAGCTTGATTTTCAATCGTCGACGGCCTGGGTCAGGGCGGCAAGGACGAGAGGATTAATTTTGGAGGTATGGGCAAGGCTTCTGCGAATCCGGGTAACGGTTTCTTTGACGGTAATGGCCATCACAAAAGCCAATTCCCGGACAAGGCCCCGGGCCGAACGTTCAAGCATTTGACGTTTCCTTTGATCTTTCGCATCTGATTTATCCTGGGCACAGGTCAAAATTGCTTTTGCCAGGGCCCATGTTTCATTTTCCTGGACAATGGGAGCGGCCGTTTTGCGGTCGGCAATAGCAGCATTGACTGCTTTATCTCCTGATTTTAAAAATTCCAGGATTTCATTGGCTTCCTTGAGGGATACGGGAGAATGAAAACCCGAAACCGGAATATCATTCTTTGAAACAACAAAGCGCACCTTCATATGGGTGGGCAATTTTGGCACAATCGAGTAACTAACGTCTTTACTCGAAGAGTTCTGTTTAATAACTTCATTCACACGGCATAAGCCATGTACAGAATGATAGAGCAAATCACCTTGAACAATTTTCTCTGGCATTCTAGCCTCGTTTCGTTTTAAGGACGGACAGGAATTGGGGTCAAATAGGAAGGCTATTATACACTGGTTTCTTTAAAAAAGGGGATTTATTACGGCTCAAACCGGCCACCAAGATGCGTGGCCAAAAAGCGTTCAGCGGCTTGATAAAACTTCAAGAGGTTCTCCGGTTTGGCAAAACCATGGCCTTCGTCAGCAAAAAGCAAATACTCGACGGCAACTCCGCGGCGGCGCATGGCTTCCACAATCTGATCCGATTCCGCTTTTTTCACGCGTGGATCGTTGGCGCCCTGGGCAATGAGAAGCGGTGTTTTGATTTGACCGGCTTTGAATAGTGGAGAGCGGGATTTTAAGAACATTTCTTCCGTTTCAGGATTTCCCACGCGATGTTGGATATTGGCCAGTTCGGTCGACCAATAGGGCGGCGTGGATTTGAGAAAAGAAACCAGATTGCTCGGCCCGAATAGTGCGATGGTGGCTCGGAAAAGATCGGGCGTAAAAGCCGCAGCGGTCAGTGCCGCATATCCCCCATAGGAACCGCCAAAAATGGCCATGCGGCCGGGGTCGGCAATCCCCATGCGAACGGCCCATTCCACAGCATCCACAAGATCCTCCTGCATTTTTCCGCCCCATTCCTTATTGCCGGCATTGAGAAAATCTTTGCCATACGTCGTCGATCCCCGGTAATTGACCTGCAGGCAGGCATAGCCACGGTTGGCCAGCCATTGAATGCGCGGGTCATATCCCCAGGTATCGCGGCTCCACGGCCCGCCGTGAACCTTGAGCACCAGCGGAATTTTTTTTCGCGATTTTCCCGGGGGAAAAGTCAGGTAGCCATGCAATAGCAATCCGTCGCGGGCCGGAAAGGAAACAGGTTCAATGGCGGCTAAGGGATACTTTTTGAGCTCAGGCTGATGCTCGAAAAGGAATTGATTCTTCCCTGTTTGCCGATCATACCGGTAATAAGCCACGGGCGCCTGATCGGATTCAAACCTCAAAATCCAGTTCCGGTCGGCCTCATCGCGGCTTGTAATCCCGAAATCCCCTGCATGAATCCGGCGAATGCGGGCGATGTCTTCCCGGAGGGCGGCGTCAAAAACAATCCATTCGGTTTTTTCTTTTACGAAAGAAATCATTTGAGGCGCATACGTGTCCGGATGCAAAACCACCTGGGCCACATCGGAATGCGGGTCTTCGGCCAGGATAATTTTCTGGCCTGTCGCCAAATCCATGCTCACAAGCCGGCCGGCTGAAAAGCCGCGCGAATCAATCAGGAGTATTGATTTCCCGTCTTTCGAAAAAGCAATGGCCGTGGAAGTCATATTGTCTTTGAATTTCCATTCCACAATTTTCTTCCAGGGCGTATCCGTGGAATCCCGCACCAACAAATCATATCCGCCGTCATTGCCGGAAACCACCGCTCCCCGCACGGTCAAATGGGCATCCGGAATCCATTGCGAAACATTCCCGGGATTTTTGGCCGCAATTTCCAAACGGCCTGTTCTCCAATGCAAGCGGTAAACATCATGCACCTTGGGATTTTCCCGGTTCATGGCAATGAGAAACTCATCGGGGAAATGCTTGTCCGTGAAAAGAATTTGCGTTTGGACTCCGGGAAAGGGAGTCAGGTCCCGCATCTTGCCAGATTCCAGCTCCACGGAATAAAGATGCGTATTTTCATCGCCGCCCGTATCTTGAAGGAACATCAGATGCCGGCTATCCTGGGCCCAAAAATAATTTAAAACTCCGCGATTTTTGTCATGGGTCACGGCACGGTCGCGGCCCTCGTCTAAATGACGGACCCAGACATTTAAAACACCGTCCAGAGGCGCCAGGTAAGCGATCTTTTTTCCGTCCGGTGAAATTTTGGCCTGGGCCTTGGCTGGATTTCCGAAAAGAATCTTGCGGGGAATGAGTTTAGGCGCCGTGGCGCATGAGGAAAAGACAAAGCCTGCCATGGCGAGAAGAAAAAAAAGCCGCTTCACTTCTTCTCGCCGATAAAAGTCAGATCGGGTTCCAGAAAACGGCAGAAGAAAAGATTAAGCGGATAAAATTTAAACATGGCGCAGTCCGGCCGGGCATACAGCTTTCGAAAATAATTGCCCGCATTTTTCTCAAACTCCTCCAGCGTCCATTCATGCAAATGCGTGGGATCAAAATGAAGGTCATGCAGCAAAAAGTTTTTATTGGCGGTCGAGAATGCCACGTGGCCGCCCGGCTTCAAAACCCGGTGGCACTCTTTCAAAAAGAATTCCCAATCCCGCAAATGTTCGATCGTATTAATGGAAATGACTTTATCTACCGATTCATCGGGCAGGGGCACCGCCTTTTCAAAATCCATTTCGTAAAAAGAAAGGCTTCGGTATTTGTGAATTGCGGCAAGGGCCGACCGGTCGTAACCGGCGACTTTTGCGCCCAGAGCGTGGACCGCCTGCGTGTAATCTCCCACGCCGCACCCCAAATCAATCACCACTTCATTTTTCCGGATGGCCAGTTTCTCGAGAATCCAGCACATTTGAGGATCAGTCCGGGGCGTGCGAATATAGGGTTTGGAAAGATAAAGGGCCTCGTGATAGCCCGCATAAGAAAGCTTTACCGGCTCTCCCCGGTGGCCGCATTTGGCGCATAGCGCGCCAGAAACCGGAGTTGTGGATTCAAGAAAATAAAAAGACCGTCTGCACCGGGGACAAATCATTGGCCGATTTTATCATGCCGGCCGTGGCCCGCCAGCCCTTATTTTTGTTCGAGGAGGGTTCCGACAACACGGCCAAAGGGCGCGGTATAAACAATTTTGACCGGTTTCCGGGAAGCATCGGCCGATACGTTGAACGAGGATTTTCTTCGTTTTTCTTTATTGCCTTCACGCGTAATGGGTTCTACCCGCAAGGTATCGATTTTTTTTCCACGTATCTCGATGGTTTCCCGGCGAAAACCGGGAATTTCCAATGTCCAATCTTCCTGATCAGCGGTGACAACGGTTTGAAAAGAATGGTCCGGCCCGGAGAGTTGCCGCCGGATCAAGAAAAAGGCGCTCAGAACATCATGCACCGGCGCCTTCACCTTGAATTCTGATTTTTTTCCGGTCTTGAAGGACTCCAGATATCCCTTCCCTTTTTCCCGATCAAAGGTCGTCCTTTCATGCGCATCAATCAGAAGCTCATCGATCTTTTTCTCGAACTGCACAGACTCAAAAGTCCTGGCATCCATCCAGCTATGCGCTTCATCATGCATGGGAAAGATTTTCCTCAAAACCCGGTTCGTTTCAATAAAACCGACAACATGAATGACCTCACGGCCGTCGAGAACGGTTTTTTCTTTTACCCAAACTTCGCCGGTCCCTACCGGGATTTTCAACCAGGTGATTTTATAAACGAAACGCTCGCCAAGAGACACCTCTTGACTCGGCGAAGCCAGGGTTTCTTCGGCATAAAGGACATTCCCCGAGGCAATCGAGCCTATCCAGGCCATCAATAAAGCAGCGAGAATCCGATCAATGAACCACAACTGGACTGTTTCCACGAATGCTTCCGATCACACCGTACCCTTGCAGCAACCAAACCACCACAATGACGACCACCACAACGTTCAAGATCGACTTGATTTTCGAATCCATTGGGATGTAACGATTGATTGCCCAAAGCAAAACTCCGACAATAATTAATGTAATAACAACGGTAACAAGATCCATAATACCCTCCGCATCGTTTTACACCTGTTGCCTAAAACTTCTTGCAGGCAAAAGTATGGCAAACAACCCGCCCGAAGACTATAGGGTATTCCCCTACTATCGGAGTTCCCACACTGATTTTCGCCCTAACTCTCTTATGACTATATTTCACACCTATGGAATATAGTCTTGACTTTTTTCCAGTACAGAGTAATATTGTCATATGATTGAGCGCCCTCTCTACTTAGATATTTGGAAAGACATCGCCAAGATCAAATCCATGGTCTTTTTGTCAGGACCACGGCAATCAGGTAAAACCACTCTCTCCAAACAAATTGCAGCGCAATTCACCAACTCGATTTACTTTAATTGGGACTTAATCACCAATAAAAAGAAGCTGATGGAACAGCCTGCCTTTTTCGAAAATATCCTGCGCAAAGACAATACCCCGCCCCTGGTCATCTTTGATGAAATTCATAAATACAGGAAGTGGAAAAATTACCTCAAGGGAATCTACGATGAATTTTCTGATCGATACCGGTTTCTTGTCCTGGGAAGTGGCCGTTTAAATATCTTTCAAAAGGGAGGTGATTCGCTGGCAGGGAGATATTTCCATTTTAACTTATGGCCGCTCACTCTTGGAGAACTGGCGAACCAAAGACTTGCTTTCAAAGAGTTCTTCAAAAATCCTCTGCAGTTTATCGAAGAGACTCCTAAAATAGAAAAAATCTGGCGGCAGCTATTTCATCTAAGCGGCTATCCTGAGCCCTACTTATCAAATGATGAAACGATTTATCAACGATGGTCCAACAGCTATCACCAGCAGCTGATTCGTGAAGATATCCGCAACATGACTGAAATCAAAAATATCGACGAGGTCGAAGTCCTCTTTTCTCTTTTACCCTCACGCGTCGGCAGTCCTCTCTCACTGACAAGCCTCTCCCGGGATATTCAAATATCCCCGACCACCGCCCATCAATGGATCAAAACATTTGAATCCTTTTATCTGGCTTTTTTAATAAAGCCCTGGACTAAAAAAATTGCGCGCGCGCTTACCAAGGAAAGAAAACTCTACCTATTTGATTATGCCGACATTCCCTCGGAAGCATCGCGCTTTGAAAACATGGTGGCCCTGGAACTCCTGCGGGCAATTTCCAATTGGAATGACCTTGGTTGGGGAGATTTCGGGCTTCACTACTTGAGGAATAAAGAAAAAGAAGAGGTCGATTTTTTGATCTCTCAAAAAAATCAGCCTCTTCTTTTGATCGAAACAAAACTCTCCGAACAACACGTCTCAAAAAGCCTGCTAAAATTTCAATCAGCCCTGGAAGTGCCGGCCATTCAACTAATCCATCAACCGGGGATTTCCAAGCTTATTTCAAACAACAAACAGCAAATCCTCATTTCCAGCGCTACCCGCTGGCTTCCTCTCCTGCCATAAAAATCTCGAATCATTGGAGAAGAGCCCGCCCTTTTCATTGAAGAGTGGTGTCCCCAACGGGATTCGAACCCGTGTTGCTAGAATGAAAATCTAGTGTCCTAGGCCAGCCTAGACGATGGGGACGGAAAGGCAATTCAAAATTAAAAAGTCAAAATGCAAAATGAAGCCAAGGGGTGGAATTATACTGATTTTGGAGGTTAATTGAAAGATTAAAATCCCTCACACTTTTGACTTTTGCATTTTGAATTTTGAATTGTTATGTTACCGCGCCTTTGGAGGCGGAGGAAACGAGCTTGGCGTATTTGGCCATGACGCCCAAGGTGTAACGCGGCTTCGGGGCTTTCCATTTTTTGAGGCGCGCGCGGATTTCAGCGGCAGAAAGTTTGACGTCCAGCCGGCGTTTGGGGATGTCGAAACGGATGATGTCGCCGTTTTTGACGGCGGCAATCGGGCCGCGGTCCAAAGCTTCGGGGGCCACATGGCCCACCATCAAACCTTTGGTGGCGCCGGAAAACCGGCCGTCGGTCAAAAGGCCGACTTCCTTGCCAAGCCCCTCGCCCACCAGGGCCGCGGTCACGGCAAGCATTTCACGCATGCCCGGCCCGCCTTTGGGGCCTTCGTAACGAATCACAACCACATCCCCTTTTTTGATTTTGCGTCCTTTGACGGCCGCGAAGGCTTCTTCTTCGGAATTGAAAACTTTGGCCGGGCCTTCAAAACTTAACCGGTCTTCACCCGCAACTTTGAGAACGCATCCTTCGGGCGCAAGATTGCCTTTTAAAATTACAAGCCCGCCCGTACTTTTCAAAGGATTGGAAAGAGAACGTAAAACTTCCTGCCCGGATTTTTCTTTCGCATCGCCGGCTTCCTGCCCAATGGTGCGGCCGGTCACGGTGATGCAATCCTTGTGGAGAATTTTTGCTTCCAGCATGCGTTGAGCCACAAGCCTAAACCCGCCGATTTCATAAAGATCGCTTGCCACAAAACGGCCGCCAGGCTTGAGGTCGCCCAGCAAGGGCG
>CAYGIT010000061.1:0-15106 GCA_964349955.1 uncultured bacterium | reverse complement strand
GAAAAGTACATTGTCATTCCCGCGAAAGCGGGAATCCATTTCAATGGAACCTCGAATCTATGAAAGAGCTTGAAAGTTTCCTCGATAAAATCGAAAAGGTCATCGAAGACAATGACCAGTACAAATTCGAAGCCTACAGCTTCGTGATGGCAGCGCTCCATCATTCGGTTTCGAGACTCTCCAAAGCCCGCCATATCACCGGCAAAGAGCTTCTCGAGGGAATCCGGGATTACGCGCTTGAGCAATTTGGGGCGCTCGCCCGGACTGTACTCAATTACTGGGGGATTTTCAAAACCGAGGATTTCGGAAAAATCGTGTTTGCCCTGGTGGAAGTCGGCGTGCTCCGCAAACAACCCGAAGACAAAATCGAAGATTTCAAAGATGTCTACGATTTCAAGCAAGCCTTCGACAAAAGTTACAAAATCAAGGACGAGTAATTTGCCTGTCATCCCCGCGATAGCGGGGATCCAATTGGATCCTCCGGTCAAGCCGGAGGATGACAAAAAGTAAAACATTCGGGTAACATTCTTTTTATGAGCGATTCCCCAATCCTGGCCGATCTCAATCCCGCCCAAAAAGAGGCCGTTACCTGGCCGGCCACCCCGTTGCTAATTCTGGCCGGCGCCGGAAGCGGCAAAACGCGTATTCTTACCCGCCGCATTGCCTGGCTTTTGAATCAGGGTGTTCCCGGTTTTCAGGTCCTGGGTGTGACCTTTACCAATAAAGCGGCACAGGAAATGAAACTGCGCGTTTCAAAGCTCGTTCGCCAGGAAGTCTGGGTTAGCACGTTTCACGCCACCTGCCTTCGTATCCTGCGGATGGATGGCCAGGCCATGGGCCTGGATCGCAATTTCACGATTTACGATGACCAGGACCAGCTCATCATCATCAAAGAATGCCTGCGCGAACTCAAAATCGATGAAAAACAGGTGCATCCGAAAGCCGTCCGTGAGCGCATCAGCCGCGCCAAGGATGTTTTGATGACGCCAATCGAATACCGGGAAAAGTCGGTAGATCTTTATGAGGAAGTGATCGGCAAAGTTTATACACTCTACGAAGAAAAGCTGGAACGCCTCAAGGCTTGTGATTTCGGAGACCTGATTTTCAAAACCGTGAGCCTTTTTGACAAATATCCTGCCGTTCTGAAGAGCTGGCAGGACCGCTTTCATCATGTCCTCATTGATGAATACCAGGACACCAACCATGCCCAGTACCGGCTTGTCAAATTGCTGGCCCAGGCCCGGCGGCAGGTCACCGTCGTCGGAGATCCGGACCAGTCGATTTATGCTTGGCGTGGAGCCGACATCAAAAATATCCTCAACTTCGAAAACGATTACCCGGAATGCGGCATTATCCGTATGGAACAAAATTACCGTTCTACTTCGATTATTCTCGAAAGCGCGAATGCCTTAATCGAAAACAATGAAATCCGGAAGCCGAAAAACCTTTGGACCGAGAAAAAAGGCGGAGAACGCATCAGCCTGTTCGAAGCGAATGATGAAAAGGAGGAAGCGCTTTATGTGGCCCAGCAAATCCTCGAATACCGCCGGACCGGAAAGACCTTGGCCGACCAAGTGGTATTTTACCGTGTGCATGCCCAGTCGCGCATTATCGAAGACCTGCTCCGCCGGTTTAATATCCCCTATAAAATTGTGGGAGGCACGCGCTTTTATGACCGCAAGGAAATCAAGGATTTGATCGCCTACTTGCGCGCCGTGGCTTTTCCCCATGATGATGTGAGCCTGAAGCGGATCTTGAATGTCCCCCCACGCGGTATCGGGAAAAAGGCCGAAGAAATTCTCGAGCACGCCGGACAGGGAGGCAAGATTTCCTTTGATGAAGTTTTAAAAAATGCCGGAAGCCTTGAGGCGCTCACTCCAAAAACGCGAAAAACTATCGCCGTTTTTCATTCCTTCTTGACCGCGCTCCGGAAAGAAATCAAAAATTTAAGCGTTGCTGAAATCCTGGAGCGCATTCTTGAAAAGAGCCGGTATGTCGCCGAACTCGAAACGGAAAAAACGACCGAGGCACAGGCTCGAATCGAAAACATCGAGGAATTCTTCAGCGTCATCGAAGATTTTGAAAACCAGAGCATGTCATCTCCTATGTCATTCCCGAATGCAAACTCCCCCTCGTCATTTCCGAATGCAAACTCTCTTTCGTCATTCCCGGATTCTTTTGCCGGGAATCCCCAACCCAGCACCCCGCTGCACGCTTTTATCGAATCCATTTCCCTGATGACCAATCTCGATACCTGGGAAGCGGGCACGGATATTTTGACTCTAATGACGCTTCACACCGCCAAAGGCCTCGAGTTCCCGATTGTTTACATGGTGGGACTTGAAGAAGGAATTTTTCCCAATATCAATTCCTATACCGATAGCCCCGATGATATCGAAGAAGAGCGGCGCCTTTGCTATGTCGGCCTGACTCGTGCGAAAGACAAACTTCACATTTCCTATGCCCGCCAGCGCCGGCTTTACGGAACGATGCAACAAAATCTGCCTTCCCGCTTCCTCAACGAAATCCCCCGCGAATTTTTCCAGCCCGCCGGTTATTTCCAGGATGAAGTCCAAAATCCCCATTCCGAGCTCGAAGACGAGGTCGATATCGACTTCGATTCCGACACAAAAAAACGGCGTATCCTGTTTGATTGATGTCCCGTCATCCCCGAATGCTTTTGTCGGGGATCATCGGGGTTGTGGATTCCCGCCTAAAAGCATGCGGGAATGACATAACTCATTTATTTGTAATAAGTTAATCCGCTATTCTTTCTTCCTCCAACATTTGTAAAATCCCGTTTCGTCGTGTATCTTTAATACGTAAAACGACTTAGAGCGATTTTTGCCTATGATCAAAAAAATAAAAGGTCCGATGAGCCGCGTCATCAGCGCCGGCACTCTGTTTTTCTTTGTAGTTTCCAATAGCGCCTGGGGTTTGCCCGTTTCCGGAATTTCCCTCATGCCCTCCAAAGAAACACCGGGATTTCTGCAAATCGAAATTCCACCGGAGCTTGCTTCTATCGAAGAAGTTTACGAAGCACCGCCCAAACCAGACCCTCGTCTTATCCTTCACATCCAGAACCTGCACGGCAATGAAAGCGCCCAAACACAGATCAAAAAATTGCTCGGTTATCTTTATGAAAAATACGGATTCAAAATGCTTTTTGTCGAAGGCGCGGTCGAAGAACTCAACCCCGAATACCTTCGCCTGTTTCCCGACAAAGAACGGAACATCAAACTTGCCGAAGCCCTGGTCAAACAAGGGGAATTGACCGGCGTTGAATTTTATCTGGTCGACGGCCCCAAGGATGTGCGCGCGATCGGCATTGAAAAAGCCGATCTTTACCGCGCCAATTATGAGGCTTTCCGGAAAGTTTATGGGGCGAAAACAGAAACCGATCGCTTTCTCGGTGCAGTGGACGGAAAGCTTGAAACCCTTTCTTCCCGGATTTTTCCGGCTGAAACCCGCCGAATCCTCTCGGAATGGAAAAAATTCGAAGCCGGGCATCGGGAATTTCTGCCGTTTGTGAAACGCCTGGCCCAGGATTCAAAGCGCGTGCTGGGCCTCGACCTCGAAAGCCTCTTTGCCCAGGTGGAATGGCCGCAGATTACCCGGCTTCTCGTGATCCAGGCCATGGAAAAAGATTTGAACCGCGTGGCCGCCAAAGCCGAACAGGCAAGGCTCGTGGAATTTCTCAAAACAAAACAGATCTCGCCGGAAATCATTGCCGCGATTGAAAAACTAGGTGACAAAAAAATCACCATGGCCCGTAAAGACGATCCGCGGGAAAAGCTCGAAAACCTGCCGCGTTATTTATTCGAGCGCCTCGTCGAAGAAGCCGGCCCCAAAGGTTTTTACTTCCATAATTACCCGGCCTTCAGCTTATGGGCCGGCCACTTGATCCTCGAAAGTGAAATCGATTCCAAAACTCTTTTCGATGAAATCCACCGCGTCTTCGAAAAAATCCTGACCGAGCTTGCCGCCACCGAACCCCAAAAAAACCTGCTCGAGCTTTACCAGGACAGCGAACTCCTCCGCAAACTCTACGCCCTCGAGGTCAGTCGCAAACAGTGGGAGCGGGTCCTCTATCGCCGTGAATGGATCGAACCCAAAACTATGACGAATCGGCTTGAAAAAATTGCTTTGTCATTCCCGCATGTTTTTAGGCGGGAATCCACGACCGGATCCCCGACAAAGACATTCGGGGATGACAAGTCCCTTTCCTCGGTCTTTATCACAGCATTGGAATTCTACGACTTCGCCCGCAAACGCGAAGACGTCTTCTACGAAACCATCGAACGCGAAATGACCAAAAACAAAACCGACAAAGCCGTCCTCGTGACCGGCGGTTTCCATACCGACGGCATCATGGAAAAACTCCGCGAACGCGAAATCAATTACAGCGTCCTCATGCCCCGCATCAGCGGCGACCTTAGCAACGGCAATTACGTCTCCGCTATGCTCGAAAATCGCCAGACGATGTTCAATTTGGCTACTCTTGAGAACATTTTGATCACACTTGAGCCGAAATATCAAAAAGTATTGGGACGTACCACCGATGCCAGTGTGCAAAATTTGATTGAGAGAGTCATTCGGGTCAACTTTGAGGATCTTCTAAAGAATGACACTCATCCGACAGACCCTGCCTCGGTGGTGTCTTATCTGAGTAAGAATGTTATTATCGGATTTGGCTATCGATTTGCTTTGACCCGTGACCGGCAGGCGGTCGCAATCTTTAAAAATGGCCAACCTTATCGAAATACGAGGAACAACAAAGCTCGCGGTATCCGGATTGAATTAGTCAAGTCCGAAGCAACGGGCCAAACCCGATCTATTCCAATTCCAACCTTAACCGACATCGAAGAATCCGAAATTCCTTCATTGCCGCAGATTGAGGCGCCCCTTCCTCCTGCTCCTAATTCCAGGACTGCCGGTCGTTCCCAAAGATCCGAGTCTCTTACAGCCAGGATAAAGGCTAGCCGAAACAGAGCATGGCAAAAAGTATCTTCACCACCCCGCTCCGAAGCGCGAATGCCGGCGATGACACGGTGGGCGATCGGAGCGCTTGCGTTCATGATGCCTTATGATTTTGTCGCAGAAAAAAGCACGGATATTAGCGCTGCTATGGTTTTTCAGGAAGCTCCGGGCGACGCAGAGATCGCGAGCACGCTTAAAGCGCTTGAATTTGAGCCTTCCGTCAATGCCGATGTGGCAGGCCTTTTGAAAGACGCCTTGAAGAAAAGGCTTGCGGGACAAAAAGGTTCGGATCTACCACTGGCGCCTTTGATTGAAAAGCATTATCTGGGCCCTTTGCGGGAGCTCGAGAAAAAGTCGTCTAAAGAAAAAGAAATCCCCGAAAAGGAATGGACGGGGATTCTCGAGAATCTCTCCCGCCTTGAGCGATTGGCGAGTGTGAAAGGCGATATAAACATCATCGCCGGGAATCAACAAATTAATTTTTATTTAACGCTCCCCCCTGAGATGATCGAGCAGATTCGTGAAGCTCTGCAAAAGACGTTTCAAAAAATTCCGGCAAAGATTATCAAGGATAATCCGCGGGCGCAATGGGAGCGCTCCTTATGGGCCGATTTTTTACCTTCTCTCCAGGCGCTTGAAAATAAAGTGAAAAAAGGCGAGCTTTCTTCGCGAAAGATTTTAACGGAAATGGAGATTCGGGTTTTTGATCAAATGACGCTCTATAAGAAAATATTTGGCAAGGCCTACGAACCTGAATCTACCCTGATGCTTTGGGAACAAGCTTTTACGCAACAAGCGGATTCTTTGCTTGGTCTTTATCTGGCGCCTCAAACCGGAGATCTGGCGGAGCTTTCCAGAAAGAGTAAGAAAAAGGAAATAGCGCCCCGGGACGCGGTGATACGGTTCCCCTTTGCTATGGAAAAAATCAGGGGACAGGAAGGGCTTGAGAGTATCCAGGAAAAGATGAAGGACCGGCGCCTGCGTTTTGAGATTATGTCCGGTGGCGCGTCAAAAAAAGCAAAATTCCAGGCTCTGTTTCGTCTTGTGCCCAGGTATCATCTCCGCAATATCGATCTTTATCCGTCCTTGACGGCGATCAGTGATATTCATGAAAATGCTTTTGTGCCTGCCCTGGAGGAATTGATGGCCAAAGCGGGAAAAAAAGGAAATATTTCTCTCGCGGAAGTCATGGCACGGGTGCATGAAATCGATGCCTTTGTCAAAGCCATCGAGCAGACACCATTCATTCCGGCAGCGGGTGACGCGGGTCATGAAAAATGGATAGAAACAGTCCGGGAAGCAAGAACCAAAGCCTATGAGGAAGTTGCCCGAAATCTTCCTGCGACAGCGATACCGGGACTCAAGAATGGCTCGCTTTCGGCTCAAGTACAGGAACATTTAGTGGGGCACCTAATGAAAGCGCCTGTTTATCCGGGAATTGTCAATACCCGGAAGAGAGACGAGATTTCTACGGAACAAACCCGGCAGGGAAAGGAACTCGATCCTGTGGTCATTCAGCAGCTCACCTTTCTGCAGGGGAAGATGTATGAACGAAAGGGAGAATTTATCATGGATGTTTCAGTGCTTTCTCCAAAAGGTTTTGAAACCCGGAATGCGAATGAAATCAAGTCAGGTGAAATTAGAATTGTCAATGTGGCGGGTGATCCCGTGGATTTTATTTCTCAAATGGAAAGTATTGCCCTTATGGCCCGGAAGATGAATGAAGCGAATTTTGGATTTCGAGTCGGAGTTTCCCCCCAGCTTTTCAATACGATGCGAAAAATGAGGGGAACAGGTGTTTTAAGAGTGCAGGAGAGTCTCTTTCCTCCCGTCTTCATCCGCAGCAGCGCTCTTTCCAGGCCCCGCTCCGAAACGCGGGCGCACAAAAATGTTGAGGATTTGATCACAGGATTAAAAGATAAAGATTGGAAAGTTCAGCTTCAAGCCGCCGAGGCCATTGCTCAATTAGGGCCTGACGCCAAAGAAGCGATTCCCGCTTTGATGGAAGTCTTAAAGCAGGGGATTAGCAGTGTTACAGATGCCGCGGCGAAAGCTCTTTTTCAAATCGGAGCGGATTCGATTCCACCCCTTATCCAGGCATTGCAAAGTAAAATTAGCCTGCGCATGAACGCTGTGAAGGCTCTGGGCCTATTTGGAGCGCAAGCCAAAGACGCGCTGCCCTTTTTAATCGAAGACTACAAACTCGAAAAAAAGTCCCGTTCTGGTGATTTGGAAGAAACGCTTGTTCAAATAGGCCAGCCGGTTGTTCCTTATATGATCGAATTCACTCAAGATCCGGATTGGGAAGTCCGCCTTCGGGCCATTGAAATGCTGGCCAAAATCGGTTCTGGCAGTAAGGAAGCGCTTCCCCGTTTGATCGAAATTTTCAAAAGTGATAAAAAAAATTATCTACGCGCGCAGTCAGCCCAGGCGATCCAGACAATTGATCCCCAAACCGCTCAAACCGTGGTTACTTCTGCGGCGCAGCTTTTCTATCTCATGGAAGCCATGAAAGAGGGAACTCCGGTGGGATATACGGCATGGGAACTTGGCGAAATGGGCCCTGCGGCGAAAGCCGCCGTTCCTTATTTAATCGAGGCTTTAAGGAACAAAAAGAATGAAATTGAATCGGCGGTTGTGAGAGCCTTAGGCAAGATCGGTCCTGAAGCCAGGGAGGCTGTTCCTCCTTTAATAGAAGCCTTGAAAGAATCGGAGGGGCAGGCCCGGGTAGACATTGCTTTGGCACTGGGTGGAATCGGCCCTGATGCTAAAAAGGCCGTTCCTTTTTTGCTTGCGATTATGAACGACGAAGATGCCACCGACGAATATGATTTCATGCGCGAGGCGGTAGTAAAAATCGATCCATCCGCTTTGCCTTCTGCCATAGCCGCGTATAAAATGATCGAGAAACCGGTCCATGACGCGATGCGGAATCTGGACAAGCCCGGCCGTGTGTTGACCGATCCGGAATTTTTCAAAAAGAACAGGATTTTGGAACGATATGGACGGGGCAATGAACCTGTTCCTTCCGGAAATGGATTTTATGGAAATTCCTCGGTCATTTTTCTGGACCCCACGGATGAGATGAAGGTGAATCTGGAAAAAATCAGACAAATCATCCGGAAGACTCTGGCTTATCAAAACGGAAAAATCAAATTTTATCCGGAGGCCGGCATTCATCACACGCTTGTCAACTATATTCAATATGAAGAGAGTCCTGTTCCCGCAAAAAAACGGGAGATCAATCAGGCGAGCGCGAAAGCTTCAGCCGGAAATTCGCCCGGATTTTCCATGGAAATTGAAGGCGTATCCGTGAATCAGACGGGCGGGTTGACGCTGCAGGCTTTCTTGGGTGACGGATTTAAGGAAATGGAAAGGTCCTTCCGGGGAGGGAATTATTCTGACATTTATTTCAATTTCGCGGTCATGACCGAAGCCTTGAGTATCGATGAGAAAGATGATCTCCAAAATACCTTAAATCAATTGGCCGCGGCGCCTGTAGGCATGAAAACCGTCGATAAGATTTCATTCGTCCATCATCAAAACGACATGATGACCGACTTATTGCAAAGAAACGACATTACTCTCCGCTCCGAAGCTCGGATGCAAATACAATCAAGGGAGGGGGAAGCCGCGCAAATTGCTAAGGCCATTGCGGATGAAGGATTTCTTCATCTTTACGGCCGGCCGGATGATCTTTTTCAAGTGAATCCCAATTATTCCTCATGGAAAGGAGAAAATATCAAATTTCACAGATTTGATGCTAAAGGATTCCGTCCCCTTATTTCAATTAATTTAAACCCGGCTGCTGAACGGCTGGGAAATTCCTTACAAGGAGCTTCTTTTTCAGGTCCCGCGCTCTTTTTTTATGCCAATCATGCAGATGAAAGAGGACATACAAATAGGAGTAATAAACCTTATAAACCGGAACTTGCGGCTTCCAATTTCATTCTGATTACTTATGAACCGAAAATGGAAAATCAGGAATCGATTGTTTATAAAGATAAAGTAATTCCTTCAAGGGCTTGGGGGGGGATTGCCGGATGGTTGGGTTATACCGAGAAAATCAGGGAAGCCGGGAAAATTCAAGTCCCAAGGCCCGTGAAAGGGCAGCTGGCCTCCATGCAGGATTTTATCAACCAAAATCCTTTACTCTATTCGCATCTAGATTCAAAGTTATCGGAACAAAAAAAACAGGAGCGCGCGCTCGTTATTCAGTACTCATGGTTCGTTCCCGGAGCAAACGCCCATTTGAATATGGTGTTACCGGAGAGTTTAGGAAACCGCCTGGCTGATTTGATCAAACAGGATCCCTCTATAATTGGAGATTTAATCGCGCAGTATCTGCCGGAATTGGGGAAGGAAAGAAAAACGAAGATTCCGGGCAGTGCGATTGTATTGTGGCAAACGCCTGAGAAAGCGGCCGATTGGCTTTATGCGGCATTAACGGCTGCCCCGCATGAACGTCTTTTGCGTTCTCTTGCTTTTACGACAATCGCGCGAGACTATGCCAGCCCTTACCTTTTTGGTGGTTCGTCGGATGAACCTTATCAATTGGTTACCGAAGCTATTGATCAAGTATTTGAAAAAATTGTATTTGAGACAGGAAAAGCACGAAGGGAAATTCCCGCGAAAGCCCTCCCCCCCCGCTCCGAAGCGCGGATGAAAGAGATGAGATCGTTTAATATAGAAAAATCAACCAAGCAAAAGGCACTTTTTGGTTTTGCAGCTATTCTTTTATGGCTTAGTCCCGTTATTGCGCTTCCTATTGCAACGTGGGTATACGAAAAAAATATAAACAATCCTTATGTCCTGGTCAGTGAAAGGGAGATTACTCCGGCGCGGCGCAATGAAATCAAAAAGAGGTTAACGACAGCTATTGAGAACCTCACAAACGAAATCGATGGCCTCCATCGGGTAAGGGGACGGAATGGTTTTTTGCGCGAGGATGAGTGGATTCAAATGGAGCTGTGGAAAATCGAAAGACGATCGTTTGAAATCGAACTTAAGAATCTTCCTACTAAAGTATTGGAATTTGAAAAAGATGGGGTGCCTGATGTGGTGGAAACTACCGTGCCGGGAGAAATCATGATAAAGGAACTTTTTGAAGAAGAAAGGGAGGAAAAATTAAAAGAAGAATGGTATCCCATGGCCGGATGGCTTTTAGTGGCCTCTTTGGGAGGCGCCTTTTTATTTTCAATCATGTATTGGTTCAAATTGTTGTTTGCCTATCACGCCTACTTATCGCAGGGGCTCCGGTTATCACGCGTTTTTGCCCTTTTAGGAAGTGTCCTTGAAGAAATGAAAAAAACTGGCCCGTCAGAGCATGGGATTAAGGATTCGACGATAAACTCATTCCGCTCCGAAGCGCGGAGTTGGGGATTGGACCAAAGATTTGCCACCGCCGCTTATTTTTTATTGTCAGATGGCCAGCAGAAGCCGGTTTCGGATGCTGTGGACCGGCAGGGGTTTTATGATCGCGATTATAATGAGGATCAGAAAGAATACAAAAATCCACCCGAAAATAAAATTTTACTTCAAACCCTGAAAGACTTTGTCATGAAAGAGCATCGTGACGAACCTGTCCGAATTGTTTATGCCAGGCATGTGCCTAGTGGCGTAGAAGCGGGTGACGACTATGATGAACTTTTCATCGACCGGTGGCTCAATGAATCGTCGCTGATCGAAGTTGGCAAAGAACGCGAGCAACAGTTTAAAACGATTGAGAAGGCTGTCGGAAATATTCTTTTTGATTTAAATTGGAAACAGGCGGTACTTCGACAAGGAGAAGGAAACGAGCGAATGTCCGGATGGGTCTTGTACGGTGGCCACCCGTTGCGTTTCCGTTTGATCGTCATGGAAAGCACCCAAGGGCCGTTGCAGATCAAGATCGAGCCTGTGCTTCTCCACCCGGATCTGGATAAAAGCCTCCTCGTTTCTTCGAAAAGCACAGGCAGGTCGCTCCTTGAGGAGTTTTCTGTATTACACAAGACAACTCAATCCCCGGAAGAGCTGGGTGAATGGCTGCGGGCGGGTGAGTATGACAAATTTAGCGGTTTGCTCAAACAACTGGAAAGAGATATGGCCACTCACACCAATGAGCTTGATTATGCCAATCGTGAATCGAGTCTTTTAGCCCAATTCCGCACTGCCCTTGACGCGATGGAAGATGTGAGCAAGTTCATTCCCCGCTCCGAAACCCGGACTTCGCCGCCCAAGACGAATCCGGAGGGGGAAAATCTCATGAAGGCTTTCCGGGAATACTATTATTCGCTCTCGCAAGGCGATGATTTGGCAATACCCGGACAGCGGCCGGATGTTTTTCTCCTGATCGGCGATCATGACCTTGAAGCTTTTATCAAATTTTCCAAACAGTGGAAAGAGCGCTTTCAGGGGACGCCGATTGTCCTGGTGGGCGGAGCGCAGGGGTTTCCTCTCATTCAGAGGACTCTTAATCATTATGGAAACAAGGTGGTTCTAAGCGAGGAGAGCGAGTTAAAACGGACGGGCATGGAAACAGCCGCGCTTCGGATCATTTTAAAGAAGGAAGGAATTACAAGCCAGAACGCGGTAATTTTAGTCGAAGATGAGGCTCCCACAAATACCGGTGAATATTTTCAATTGAGTAAACAGGCAGTTGAAAAAATAGTTTGGGAGAAGAACGGTTTGACCCGCTTCCGGAGATTTCTTTATAACATTCTGGATCAATTGCGAGGCCGTCTTCCGGGATTTTTAGCCATAGCCGCTGAAAAGGCAATGCGCTATTTGCACCCGCCGGTCAATGTGGCGGTTGTTTCCGACCCCGCGCGGCTTCTGGAATTGGGAACCGCGGGATCAAAGGAGTGGTCCGAAGAGATCAATAAAAAGGGATGGAAAGTTTTAAAATTTGAAACCTATCAGCGGGATTTGCGGGGGATTACCGCGGATATATTCAAACTCATTCAAAGCGTGGCCGGCTTGTCTGAAATGAAGGAAGGCCAGCCGGTCTGGAATGAACGGAATGACCCTGCGGCCGAAGCCGTCCGGGAGGCGTTCTCGCAGTATGTATCCACCGGTGAAGGACGATTGAAAATATTAAATCAGAATATTGCGAATTTAAAAGAAAATGTGAAAGTCCTGAATGGGCTGATTACCGGAACACTTGCGAGAAAAGGCAATAAAGACTTTATTGAAAATATTCTCCAGCCTCTTCAAGACGCCGCTGGTTCTTTTGACTGGAACATCTCCGGGTTGGATTCTGAAACCCGGGAAATCGGACGGCTCCTGTCTTTAATCAATATCAAATTAATCCTTATGATCGCCAGCCTGCGGCTTGAAAAGCAAATCTCGTTTAAAGATATTGTTGCGAAAGCAAACGAAATGGAGGATCCGGCCGGGGTAATTAAACAAGCGCTTCCTTCGCTGGACGCGCTGGTAAAATTACATCAAATCCTTTCGGGGGCTCCGAGGCTTTCCACCGACAAGGACCGCGGCCCCGGAGCCGGGGAAACAAGGCCGGAGAGAGGCGGCGAAAGCATTCGCTCTGAAGCGCGAGCGATCGAACGGATGTTGGTGGTTGAAGATGATGAAATGATCAGAAAAATGACACGGATTCTGATAAGGGGGGTAAAAGTTATTAATGTGGCAAGAAATGGGGAGGAAGCGCTTATCATGATTCGAAAAGCCGAGGAAGAGGAAGGGGATCCTTATCAGCTTGTTTTTAGCGATATCGACATGCCGAAAATGAATGGAATTCAATTAGTTGAAGCAGCGCATGCATTGTATCCGAAAACAAGAACCATTTATGTGCTGACCACAGGACGGGGGCATGGACCTGAAACGAATCGTCTAAAAGAAGCCGGCCAAATTTTAGAAGTGCTTCCAAAACCTTATACCCTCGAGCTGGGAAATATGCTGGCCAGAGTTGAAGCCGTCCTTGCTAAACAGGAAGGCGGGGGGATGAAGCCTGAAGTCCTTACACCTTCCGATAAGAATGAAAAATATACGGATGAGGAAAATAATTTGATGGCTGCCTTTGGGCTCCTGCTCTCGGTTGTGGGGAAACCCGAGAAAGAGGATATCTTCAAGGCTCTCCTCGATGAACCATTATCGCCAGGGCGTAAAAATGGGGCTCGATTGCGATTTGAGGCGATCTTTGATCAATACCGGAGACTCTCGATAGACGAAAAGACGGCGGGAAAAAACAATTTATTTTTTTTAAGTGCGCTTCAAACATTAAGGGAATATCTTTCAGAAAACAAGGCCATTTTTGATCAATATTTGAATTGGGAAGGGTCGGTGCTTGACGGGCTTCTAATCAAGAGCGGCCTTGACGTGAAGAAGGTGCAGGCCGAGTTTGAACTTCTCGAGAGCCGCACGCATATTATAAAGCCGGCACCGCGCGAGGGTGAGACCCGCTCTGAAACCCGGTTTGTAATTCCGGAGGGCGGGGAAGAGATTAAACTAGGTCTGACATTAATCCGTGATAACGCTCCCCAGATTCAAGCACAGCAAGTTTTTTCAGGAAGCGCTATTCGTTTTTTGATTGATTATCTGGCCGGCGGGGTTGCCCATGCGGCGCAGTCTGAAATTGGTCCTGAAGTGCAAGAATTTTCAGAATGGATTCTGGGGGCAATGCTTCCAAAATCTTCAATTCGGCTGGCAAAATGGGCGCAGGGCGCAGTCGTCCTGAAGCCCAGCGATAAATTCGGCGCCCTTCAGCTTGTTGTCGAAGAGGAGCCTTCAGAGGAATTGCTGACTTCCCTGGCGCTTAGTCTTATTTCAAATACCGGTCAACGCCTGCATATCATTTACAATGCGGGAGACGTAAAGATGGGGAAGGTTTTGGACATTCAGATCCGAGTGGAATCAAAAATTTTAGAGTTGAAATTAAAGACCATCGAAGACCTTAAAGGGAAAAAGATCGACAGCCGTTTGGAGTTTACGGCCACAAATCAAAGTAATCTTTCGAGGACCATCACTAAAACATCGGGCCAAATGTTTAATCAGGCCCGCCGTGAAATGAAGATATCGCGTGAGGCCTTTCCAAACCATTTTGTTCAAATGTTTTTGGGCAAGGATTCAAATTCCGTTATGGCTCAGGCCCGAAGCATGAGAGCCCGGGGTACTGCAATCGGATTAGCCGTTTCTGAAAAAATTCAAGATCCGTCCGGAATCAAGGGCGTCGGGATTCTTCGGGGGATGCAATTTTCACAAGCCGGAGAGATTGATCAGGATACTCTTGAGCTGTTACAGAGAAGAGACGACCAGCTTTTCGAAATGCAAACCAATGTTCTCCAGCGATTTGTCCAAGCCCTTCGCTCCGAGCTTCGCGCCGTTCAGCAGCTCCGCTCCGCCGCCTGATCTTTTTATGAATATGCTTTGTCTCTTGCCCGAATTGGTGTAGGATTTCACCCCTATGGTTATTTACGAAGAAGTATTCGAGGATTTTCAAAAGCAAATTGAGTTGGGGTCAAGTCTTGACTCTTGACAGAATTGAGTTGGGGTCAAGTCTTGACTCTTGAATTGAGTTGGGGTCAAGTCTTGTTGAGTTGGGGTCAAGTCTTGACTCTTGACAGTCGTTTTTCATCTTGTCAAATGTCAAGACTTGACCCCATTCCCTACTCTTGACAGAATTGAGTTGGGGTCAAGTCTTGACTCTTGACAGTCGTTTTTCATCTTGTCAAATGTCAAGACTTGACCCCATTCCCTAGCGCGCGGAGGCGGGACTCCATTTTTTTTTGGGTGAGCATGTCGCCGCGGGCTTCGGCGACTTGGATGCCGCGAGCGTAAATCTTTTTGGCCTTCTCGAAATCTCCGAGGGATTCGAGGCTTAGACCGAATCCGTAATAGGAAGAGGAGTGGTTGGGGTCGACTTCGACCGCCTTTTCAAAAGTTTCCATGGCCTCGCGTTTTTTGCCTGAATCCAGATAAGTATTCCCCAGACTAAACCATCCCAGGACATCCGCAGGGTCAAGCTCGATCACTTCCTTGAAACGCGCGATTTGTTCTTCGTAATCGACTTTCGGCATTTCTTTCTTTTTAGCCTTGAGTTCGGCTTTCCACGTGAGGCGGCGCGCCTCGGCCTGCTCATTTTCGGCTTCGAGAATCATTTCTTTGGCCACGTAGCAGCGCGAAAGATTAGTAT
>CAYGIT010000060.1:0-15259 GCA_964349955.1 uncultured bacterium | reverse complement strand
GTCTTGTTTCCGAAATCATGGAATCCAACGGCTCCAGCTCGATGGCCTCGGTTTGCGCAGGCACCTTGGCCCTGATGGATGCAGGCGTTCCTTTGAAAGCCCCGGTGGCCGGCATTGCGCTCGGACTTGTGACCGAAGGCTCCAAGTGGAAAGTCCTGACAGACATTGCCGGCATCGAAGACCATCACGGCGACATGGATTTCAAGGCCGCGGGAACACGCAAGGGACTGACGGCGCTCCAGATGGATCTTAAAATCGATGGGATCGGTTTTGATATCCTGGAGGAAGCGCTTAAGCAAGCGCAAGCCGCGCGTTTCAAAATTCTCGAAATTATTGAAAAGACCATTGCAAGCCCGCGACAGGATTTGTCGGTGTTTGCGCCTCGTATCACGACGGTAAAAATTAATCCTTCCAAGATCGGGGAGTTGATCGGCCCGGGCGGAAAAAATATCCGCAAGATTGTGGAAGAGACCGGCGCGAAAATTGATATCGACGATGACGGCACGGTTTCGATTTCCTCCGTCGACAGCAAGGCGGCCGAAGCGGCCATTTTGCGCGTCAAAGGCATTGCCGAAGAGCCGGAAATCGGAAGAATTTATCAGGGCCGCGTGCGCAAACTCATGAGTTTTGGCGCTTTCATTGAAGTGCTTCCTGGCCAGGACGGACTTTGCCATGTTTCGGAAGTAAGCGAAGGATTCGTCAAGGCTGTGAATGATTACTTGCGGGTGGATGACGTTGTTCCCATTAAAGTGGTCAGCATTGATGAAAATGGAAAGATCAGCTTGAGCATCAAGCAGGCGCAAGAAGGCGGCATGCCGATGCTGGGACCTGAAGTGGAGCGCGATGTGATCGAAGCTCCCCGTGAACGCGGCGGCAGTGATCGCGGGCGTCCGCGCCGGCGTTAAAAAGCGGTTTTTGTGAAAGAAATTGAAGTCGAAGTAAAAACCCTTTTTCATTTCCAAGGACTTCCTCTCCCCGAATATCAAACAGGCGGCGCAAGCGGCTTTGACCTTTGCGCAGCCTGTGAAACTCCTATCACGCTGGCTCCCGGTACCCGGACGCTTGTTCCGACCGGCCTTCAAATCGCCCTCCCGCATGGTTTTGAACTCCAAATCCGCCCTCGCAGCGGGCTGGCCATGAAGCATGGCCTGACAATGCTGAATACTCCGGGCACGATTGACTCCGATTACCGCGGGGAGATCAAGCTGATCGTCATCAATCTTGGCAGCGAATCTTTCACCATCGAGCGGGGGATGAGAATGGCCCAGGCGGTATTGGCAGAAGTCTTAAAGGCCAAACTGGTTCAGGCCGATAATTTAAGTGCTACAGGCCGCGCTGAAGGCGGCTTCGGGCATACGGGAGTTTAAGAGAAGTACCGGTTCTCATTGACGGCCTCTTCTTACAATAATCCGTTAAGAATTTTTTTAACAATTTCTGCTGTGCACAAACGTTTCTGAGAACCGGTACCCGCTAAGTCATGAAAAAAGAACGGTTGAATGAAATTTGGGGCGTTTTATTTCTTTTGCTGGGGCTTTTCACCCTGGCAAGCCTGATTTATTTCAGGCATGAAGACCTTCCTTTTTACACCACTAACCCCTTGCTTTCCGCGCAAAATGTGACCGGCATGATTGGCGCGTATCTTGCCTTCGGCCTTTTTTTGACTTTTGGTGTCAGCGCCTATTTGATTCCCGCGCTTTTCCTTCTTTGGGCGGGTTGTTTTTTTCTTCAAAAAGTCCCGGAACGGAAACTTTTCAAATTTGCCGGTTTGGGAATTGCGCTGGCAGCCACCTCGACGCTGGTCGCGCTTTTCACGCCGGAATCCGCGCGGTTTCAGGAAGCCGGCGCCATCGGTTATCTCACGGGCACGCATTTATTGCGGTATTTCGGGCATCTCGGCGGCACGATTCTTTCCATTTCCTGCCTGCTTTTAGCCATGATCCTGGCCACGGATTTTCTGATTTATCCCATTTTCAAAAACACCATCGAACGCTTTCTTGCCGTTGTTGAGAATGTGCTGGGCGTTTTCCGGCATCTCGGCGAATGGATAGAAGAACGGTTTCAAAAGAAAGAAAGAGATACGGAAAAAAGAATTGCTGCTCCGAAGGAAGTAAAACAAAAGAAAACTGAACCTCTCCTAAAGGAGGCCAAAGCATCCAGGGAAATACCCAAAGCGCCCACGCTTCCGCCGATTCCTTTGAAGGTCAAAACGTACCGGCCCGATTTGGAAAACAACGAGACTGCTCTAAAGGAAGACGACGTGAAAAGCGTGCGCGCGGAGCTTGAAAAAATGGCGGCTGAAAAACAAAAGCTTCCAAAAATCGAGAAAGTACCGCCTCCTCCTGCAGCTCCCAAAGCCGCCGCTGTGGAAGAGAATGCCAAGCTCGAAGTGATCGGCTCTTCTCTTTCGGTCGCTGCGAATTACACTTTTCCTCCGCTGGATCTTTTAAGAAAAGCGCCCAAAAATGTTTTACTTGCGGAGGATAATCTTCAGGCTAACTCCAAAATTCTCGAAGACACTCTTGCGGAGTTCGGAATTGAAGTGAAAGTCATAGAAGTAGAGCAGGGCCCGGTGATTACACGTTATGAACTTCTGCCGGCGCCGGGCGTCAAAGTCAATTCCATTGCCGCGGTTTCGGACGACATTGCGCTTGCGCTCAAAGCCACCAGTGTCCGGCTCATTATCCCGATTCCCGGGAAATCCGCGGTGGGCGTGGAAGTCCCTAATTCCGTGGCAAGTATCGTTTTCTTGAGAGAGTTGATCGAGGCGCCTTCGTTCCGTTCCAAGAAAGCCGCGCTTCCTCTTGCGCTCGGCAAAGACACCAGCGGCAAACCGTTTGTGGCGGATCTTACAGCCATGCCGCACCTTCTGATTGCAGGAACGACGGGAAGCGGAAAAACGGTTTGTGTGAATTCCATCATCACGGGATTCCTGTATACCTGCACGCCGGCGGAACTGAAGCTGGTCATGATCGACCCGAAAATGGTGGAGCTTGCGGTTTACAACAAAGTGCCGCATATGCTTTTGCCCGTGGTCACGGATGTAAAAAAAGCGGCGCATACCCTCAATTGGGTTGTCACTGAAATGGAAAACCGGTACAAGCTTTTTGCGAAAATAGGCGTGCGTAATATCCAGAGTTTTAACGGCCGTCCGGTTTCCGAAGAAGGCGCGGCCCAGGTGGCTGCCGCCGGAGAATCCGAGAATGTGGTTCCCGCCCGCCTTCCTTATATTGTTGTGATCATTGATGAATTGGCCGATTTGATGATGGTGGCACAGGACAAGGTAGAAGGCGCCATCACGCGCCTGGCCCAGCTTTCGAGAGCCGTCGGCATTCATTTGATTCTTGCCACCCAGCGTCCCTCGGTGGATGTCATCACCGGTGTGATCAAAGCCAATTTCCCGGCCCGTATTTCTTTCAAAGTCGCTTCCAAAGTGGATTCGCGCACCGTGCTCGATACCTCAGGCGCTGACAAACTCATCGGCAAAGGCGACATGCTTTTTATGCAGCCCGGCGATGCCAAACCCACCCGCGGACAAGCCTCCCTGATTGTGGATGAAGAAATTAATGGAGTGGTTAAATTTGTCTCCGAACAGGGTGCCCCGGTATATCATACTGAGATTCTGGCCGCCCATGATGGCAAAGGCGCAGCAGGCGGGGCAGGGGAGAAAGATGAGCTTTTTGATGAAGCCGTAGCTATTGTGCTCGAAACCGGCCAGGCCTCTACATCCAATCTTCAACGCCGTTTGCGCCTAGGCTACACTCGTGCGGCCCGCATCATCGATCAAATGGAAGCCGAAGGCCTCGTCGGCCCTGCCCAGGGCGCCAAGCCCCGCGATATCTACATGGGCGGCCGCGACGAGCGCCAGCCCGCCCAGTCCGAACCCGTTTTTTAATGCTTTCCCCCTTTTAATTGAGGGACACAATCCTTAATTTTAAAATCGTTTACCCGAATCTTCCGGTGATGTAGTCTTCGGTTTCCTGGCAGGAGGGAGTGGTGAAGATTTTTTCGGTGGGGCCCATTTCGATGAGTTTTCCGAGGTAGAAGTAGGCGGTTTCGTCACTGGCGCGCGCGGCCTGGGCCATGTTGTGAGTGACGATCACTATGGTGTAATTGCGTTTTAATTCCCGCATCAATTCCTCAATACGCTCGGTGGCGACCGGATCAAGCGCGGAGCAGGGTTCATCCATTAACAGGATGTCGGGGCTGATGGCGATCAGGCGCGCGATACAAAGGCGCTGTTGTTGTTCCCCTGACAAAGCCAGCGCTGAGAGCTGAAGTTTATCTTTCAAGTCCTGCCAGAGCCCCACCGCTTCAAGACTTTCCTCCACCTTTGCCTTGATGGCCGGTCTTGAAAGCTCCATATGCAATTTCAGGCCGAAGGCGACGTTTTCAAACACGGAGAGCGGGAAAGGATTGGGCCGCTGGAAAACCATGCCGACTTTTTTGCGTAAATTAACGAGGTCGGTTTTTTTGTCATAGGCCGGAATGCCGCTGATCGAGATTTGGCCTTCGGTGCGTACTTCCGGATTCACATCATTCATGCGGTTGATCGAACGCAGCAGCGTGGATTTTCCGCATCCCGAAGGGCCGATGATGGCCGTGACTTCCTTTTCACGGATGAGCATGTTGATGCCTTTCAGGGCATGGAACTTTCCGTAGTAGAGATGAAAATCCCGGATCTGGATAATTTCAGCCAAAGCGGCCTGAGACATAATCTTCGGTCCTCCGGTCATGGGGTACGGTAAAAATGCGCTGGGTTTGATCAATTTCCACAAGCTCGCCCATCAAAAAGAAGGCGGTGCGGTCACTCACGCGCGCCGCCTGCTTCGTATTATTGGTCACTAAAATCTGCGTGTATTGGCTTTGTAATTCTTTCATGGCTTCTTCCACTTTGGCCGTCGAAATAGGGTCCAGGCCCGAGCAGGGCTCATCATACAGAATTACATCCGGTTCGACGGCCAGAGCGCGCGCAATGCACAGGCGCTGCTGCTGCCCGCCCGAAAGTTTCATGGCCGGAAGTTCGAGCCGGTCTTTGACTTCATCCCATAAAAACGCGGCCTTTAAAGTCTTTTCCACAATACTTTCCAGTTCAATCCGCTGCCGGATGCCATGAAGCTGGGGGCCATAGGCAATATTGTCAAAAATCGAAAGCGGAAGCGGCGCGGGAAGGGCGAAAATCATCCCCATTTTTTTTCGCAAGGAATCGGCGGCCATGCGCCGGATCGTTTTGCCGTCGAGCAGAATTTCACCTTCCTGCCGGAAAGCCGGATGATTGTCATTCAGGCGGTTCAAAGTCCGGAGCAGGGTTGTTTTACCGCTATTGGCCGGCCCGATAATCCCGAGAATTTCATTCGCCCGGACTTCCAGACTAATATTTTTAAGCACATACGAATCTTCATAAAACACAGATAAATTTTTTATCTGTATTTTATTCAGGTCTTCAGTCTTTAGTCTTCGGTCTTTAGTCTGCTCTTTCACCATTGTTTTTTCTTCCGGAAATGCGTGCGAATCAGGCTTGCCGAAATATTCAGCGTCATGACCAGCAGGATCAAAACAAGCGCGGTGCCGTACTGAATTTGGGGTTTTATTTTTGGCACTTGCGTGGCGATCACATACAAATGATAGGGAAGCGCCATGCATTGATCAAAAACGGATTGTGGCAGCCGGGGCAGATAAAAGGCCGCGACAGTGAAAAGAATAGGCGCAGTTTCGCCGGCCGCGCGACTGAGCGCAAGAATAGTTCCTGTGAGAATTCCGGGCAAGGCATTGGGCAGAACCACGCGGCGAATGGTTTGCCATTTGGTCCCGCCGAGGGCAAGGCTGACCTCCCGGAACGATTCGGGCACCGTACTTAGGGCTTCGCGGGAAGTCGTGATGATTACCGGTAGGCTCATGACTGCGAGCGTGAGGGAGCCGGCGAGAATGGATGTGCCGAAGTGCATGAACTCCACAAAAAGCGCGAGCCCGAAAAGGCCGTAGACGACCGAAGGCACGCCCGCAAGATTGACAATGGCCATGTCGATGGCGCGCGTAAGCGCATTGTCTTTGGCGTATTCTGAAAGGTAAATGGCCGCGAGAATTCCTGCAGGCAGTGCGAAAAGAATGGTTCCCATCGCGAGATAGACCGTTCCCACAATGGCAGGAAAGATTCCACCCGCGCGCATACCCAGACGTGGGGGGCGTGTCAAAAATTCCCAGCTAATGGCTCCCAAGCCTTTTTGTAAAATGAGAATCGTGATTAAAATCACCGGGATCACGATCACAAGGGTCGAAAGAAAAAGAAGTGTAAAGGCGATTCGCTGGGTAAGCCGGGGATTCAGGCGCATCAGCGTTTCCTCACCTTAATGAAGAAGCCCGCGGTCAGATTGATTAAAAACGTAATGATAAAAAGCACAATCCCGATTGCAAAAAGGGCGTGGTAGTGCGAGCTTCCGTGTACGGCCTCGCCCATTTCTGCGGCAATGGTGGCGGTCATGGTGCGTACGGGCATCACAATGCTTGTTGGGATTTTTGCGGCATTGCCGGTAATCATCATGACGGCCATGGTTTCACCGATCACGCGTCCGATGCCGAGCATGACGGCCGCCAGCATTCCGGAAGAAGCCGCGGGAATGACCACGCGCCAAATAGCCTGCCACTTGGTGGCGCCAAGCGCAAGAGCACCTTCACGGTAACTCTTTGGGACCGCGGTAAAAGCGTCTTCCATCATGCTGACCAGCGTGGGCATGGCCATAAAGGCAAGCATGATCGAGCCGGAAAGCGCGGAAAGGCCGGTGGGCAGATGAAAAATTTGTTTGACCAAAGGGGCCAAAGTCACGAGGCCGATAAAACCCAGCACAATGCTCGGAATGGCGGCGAGAAATTCAACCGTGGCTTTGAGAATTTCCCGAAGCCATGACGGCGCGATTTCGGCAATGAAAATGGCGGCGGCAAGCCCGATGGGAACGGAAAGCGCAATGGCGCCGGCAGTGACCATGAGGGAGCCCAAAAGCAGGGGCAGAATCCCGAACCTCGGCGGGGTGGAAATCGGATACCAATTGGGGTTAAATAAAAACGAGAAGAGAGAGTAGTCCTTAAAAAGAAGCAGGCCTTCCTTGATGAGGAAAATAAAAATCAGAACAACGAAAACAATGGAAAGAATTCCGGCCGCAAAGATGGCCTTTTCGACAAAAAACTCAAAAATACGGCCGGAAAGTTTTCGCGAATTCACTTCTTCAAAGGAACAAAGTCCAGACTTGTGACGATTTCCTGGCCTTCGGGCGAAATGACAAAGTCGATAAAATCCTTGACTGCGCCCTTGGCCTCTCCGCGCGTGAGGAACAAAAGCGGGCGGGCAATCGCGTAGGAGCCGTCGAGAACGTTCTCGATGCTGGGCTTGAGAAAAGGGCCTTCCGCGGTTTTTCCTACAGCAATGATTTTATGATCTGTTGTGATGTAGCCGAGCCCCACATAACCGATCGCGACTTCACTGTTTTTGACTTCCTCGGCGATGGCCTGGCTGGAAGGCATCATTAGGGCCGAAGAAGCAAATTCCTCGGGGCCTTTGGCATTGCCGCGGCGGACGATATGTTCCAGGAAAAAAACATGAGTACCCGAATTTCTTTCGCGTGAAAGGACGAGGATCGGGGAATCCTTGCCGCCCAGTTCTTTCCAATTCTTGATTTTTCCGGAGAAAATGCCGGCAAGCTGTTCAGTCGTTAATTGACTGACCGGATTGGCCGGGTTGGCAATCACTCCGATGCCGTCATAGGCCACCGTCGTCTCCAGGATGGTAGCATCAGTGGCTTTTGCTTTTTCCTCGGTCGTGATGTCCCGGGAAGACTGCGCGATGTCGCAGGTGCCGGAAAGAATGGCGGAAATGCCCGTGCCCGAGCCGCCGCCAGTGACGGCAATGCTTACGTCAGGGTATTTTTCTGAAAAGACTTCGGCCCAGGATTGGCCAAGATTGACCATGGTGTCGGAGCCTTTGATTTGAATGGAGTTGGACGATTCAGCTGAAGAGGAGAATGGAACAAACGGCAGAACGGCAAAAGCTGCTAAAACAGTGAAAAATCGGAACAGACGCATACAACCTCCCTTTTGGGGAGATAGTTTAGCGGTTTTCCGCGAGAAGCTAATGTAAAATCTGTGTAAAGTCTAACCCTTGGGTTCACTTCCAATCATGACGTAACTTCCAGGTCTTCCTATCACGGGCTTGAGCCGTATCTTGTAGCGCTGAGAGCCTGGATTTTCCCAGGATGAGATTTGAAAAGTCTTCGAAGGATCCGCAACAGCCACGCTTAGCCATTCCTTGTCGACCAGACGGCTGACATCTGAAAAATCCGCAGTGATGATTTTAAAATATTCTCGGTTCGAAAAGGCTTCCTTCGCCTGGTCCATCTTTGAAGAGCCGCCTGATTTTATCTGGGGAATGGTTCCCCTGAGGACTCTTTCGATTTTGAACAGAACCAAGGCTTTAGGAGTGGCAGCATTTTCCGGATTTTCGATGGCATCCACTACCGGTTTTCCCTGAAGGGATTTGACGGAGACCGGGCTTACAAGAACGACGACGTCCGGTTCCTGGCGGGGTGTCGAAGTGGAATGGAACTGGGCGCAGGAACAAAACCCAAACATCATAAAAAAAAGAAGGGCTAAATTTTTTTTGTCGGCCAAGAGGACAATACTTTCAGAACTTCAGTTCAATGCGGTGGCGGACTTCCTTGCCGGCCTCGAGATAAAAAGTGTCTTCGGCGATATTATTGGCCAAATCGGCGATCCGTTCAAGGTCGTGGCTGATGCGGGCGAGTTTCATGCCGGTTTTGATGAGGGAAGGATTTTTCTGCAAGAAATCTTCGAGGTGGGAATAAAGCGAGTCATTGTAAGTGTCCACCACATCATCGCTTTCCAGGACTTCCTGGGCCAGTTTCATATTATTTTGAGTAAAAGCCAGAAGCGCGTCCTTAAGCATTTTCCGGACGGCGGCCGTCATTTGGGGAAGCTGCAAATCCGTATCAAGTGAACGTTCGCCGGCAAGATCGCGTGCCCGTTCCGCAATGTTGACCGCATGATCGCCGAGCCGCTCAAGATCGGCATTTACTTTGAGAATGCTCGTGATGAGGCGAAGATCTCCGGCCATGGGCTGGCCGAGCGCGAAAAGGCTGTAGGCCTTGTCATCGATTTCAATCTCGAGGCGGTTGATGATTTCCTCTTTTTTAAAAACTTCATCCACCGCCTGCAGGTCTTTCAAGAGCAGGGCATCGACGGCTTTTTGAATGGATTCCTGCACGTGATCGGCCATCACGGAAATTTGCTTGCGAAGCTCGGCGAGTTCTTCATGAAAGTGGCGCATTAACCAAATCTTCCGGTGATGTAATCTTCGGTTTCTTTTTTATCCGGGTTCGTAAAAATCTTTTTTGTGCTGCCGTATTCCACCAGCGCTCCCAGATAAAAATAAGCAGTATAGTCGCTGACGCGTGCCGCCTGCTGCATGTTGTGAGTCACGATCACAATGGTGTAATTTTCCTTGAGGGAGTGAATCAATTCCTCGATTTTTCCCGTGGAAAGGGGATCCAGCGCCGAGGCGGGCTCATCCATAAGCAGCACATCAGGATTGACCGCGAGCGCGCGGGCAATGCAGAGTCGTTGCTGCTGACCGCCGGAAAGAGCCATGGCGGATTGGTGCAGCCTGTCTTTGACTTCCTCCCAAAGGGCCGCCTTTTTAAGGCTTTCCTCCACAATCGGATCGAGATTTAGCCGGGCTTTGATGCCATGCAGGCGAGGCCCGTAAGCCACATTGTCGAAAATGCTTTTGGGGAAAGGATTGGATTTTTGGAAAACCATTCCCACCACACGGCGCAAGGCCACAATATTAATGCCGGGGTCGTAAATATTGACGTTGTCAATCAGCACAGTGCCGGAAATTTTGACACCGGGGATCGTGTCATTCATGCGGTTGAGAGTGCGTAAAAAAGTGGATTTTCCGCATCCCGAAGGGCCAATGAGGGCTGTCACCGATTGCCGGGGAATATCAATTTCAATTTCTTTGAGCGCATGAGTCGGCCCATAGTGCAGGTGAAGATCACGCACTTGAATCTTGGTTTGAGTTTCGGGAGTTATTCTTTCCGGAGTCTGCACAAGCGGTCTCCTGATTTGATCACGGGGTTCTGCTGTTTTTTCTTCCATGCTTTCTGTCCTTCCGATGGTATTCATGACCACCTCGATTTTTATATTTTAATTGCTCCGGAGGGGTAAAGGGAGTTAACCCTCCGGAAGGCATTACAGCATCCCCGGACCATTCTACTGCAGGGATGCCAGCCCAAGTTTTTTCCGGAAATGGATCCGGAATAGAATCGCCGTTAAATTCAGTAAAAAGGTCAGGCTGATTAAAACAAGTGTTGTGCCGTATTGAATCGGAAGCGTGGCCGCCGCATTTGTCGATTGGGTGGCCATGATGAAAATATGATAAGAAAGTTCCATAAACTGGTCCATGGGATTTACCATGGGCAGGACGCCGAACAGGTTGATCACCGGTAACCGGGGCAAAAAATAAGCACAGCCGGTAAAAAGGATGGGAGCCGTTTCACCGGCCCCGCGGCTTATCGAAAGAATAGCGCCGGTGAGAATGCCGCCTCTTGCCTGCGGAAGCACCACATGACGGATGGTCTCCCACTTCGTGGCGCCAAGCGCCATGGAAGCGGCGCGGTGGCTTTGGGGAACGGCGGTCAGGGCTTCTTCGGTGGAAACAATGACAACGGGCAGGACAAGGACGGAAAGGGTTGCCGCGGCCCAAAGCATGCAGGGTTGTCCGAAAAGCATGCCGGTTTGAAGTACTGTATCAATGTTGCGGCCCACAAAGAGCACGAAAAACCCGACGCCGAAAAGCCCGAAAACAATCGAAGGAACGCCGGCCAGGTTATTGACGGCCGCGCGGATGATTCTGACCAGACGGCCTTCTCCGCCGTACTCCACCAGGTAAATGGCCGCGCCAATGCCTAGCGGAAGCGCCATCAGGATCATCAATATCGTGACGGCCAAAGTCCCAAAAATACAGGGAAAAATGCCGCCATGCGTCATGCCTTCTCTAGGCGCTGCCGTGAGGAATTCCCAAGTGACGGTTGAGTGACCCAAAAGAAAAATTTTTCCAAGGATGAAAACAAGTATCGCCAGGGGAACAAGCGTAAAACCATAAGAAATGGCGGTCAGGAGCGCCTCGCCAAGATTAATTCTGCGGGTCTTGAGATCGGGAAGCGAGGCAAGCAGGGAAGCGGAATTTGCGTTCATCACATCCTCAGGCGTCCGCGCATGCGGTGAAGGGTCATTTCCGCAAAAAGGTTCAGGAAAAAAGTCAAAGTGAAAAGGACAGCTCCAATCAAAAAGAGAGCGTAATAGTGTTCGCTGTCGCGGGCGACAGCCCCGAGTTCTGCCGCAATATTAGCCGTCATCGTCCGCACGCTTGAAAAAACATTCCCAGTTACAAGCGCGGCATTGCCGGTAGCCATTAATACAATCATTGTTTCGCCCAGCGCCCGGCCGAAGCCTAAAATGACGGCCGCGGAAATTCCTGAAATGGCGGCCGGAAGCACGGTGCCGAAAATGGTCTGCCAGCGTGTGGCCCCAAGGGCCTTGGAGGCATCCCGTAATTCCCGGGGAACGGCTCGCAGGGCGTCCTCAGCAAGCGTAATCACAATGGGGAGCGTGGTGAGCGAGACCCCCAGGGCCCCGACAAAAGCATTCAGCCTGAATTTCGTATGAAGGAAGTTCTGCATCGTGGTTGCGATAACCGTCAGCACAAAAAAACCCAGGACTACGGTCGGAATGCCGGCTAAAAGTTCGAGGGTCGGTTTCAGCGTCTCGCGAACTTTGGAAGGCGCGATCTCGGAAAGATAAACGGCCGCTCCAAGACCAAAAATGGTTGAAAGAATCGTTGCCGGAAACGCCACAAGAAAACTGCCGCAAATCAAGGGAATGATGGAATATTTGGGCACTTCGGAAACCGCCTGCCACATGATTTTAAAGACATTTTTTTCGGCCCATTCATCGTAAGCCCAAATGCCGATGAGCTGAAGGGGATGGGCGGTTTTAAAAAACAAAACGGCTTCCTTGAAAAGAAAAATAAAGATAAGGGCGATGATCAAGACCGAGGAAACTCCTGCGGCAAAAAGAATTTTTTCGATTACCTGTTCGGAAATACGGGCCTGTTTGCGGGTCAGAAAGGCTTTCATTTCGGAATGGGAAAAACCCCGCGAGGCAGGGAGATTGCCCCACGGGGTTTTGACGGTTCCTTGATTGGATGGGGTTTTATACTGTCTTTCCAAGATTCACCTTGATGAATTAGCCGACTTTCAGGGGAACGTAGCCGACTTCTTCCACGATCTTCTGTCCGTCCGTGCTTAAAATCCAGTTGAGGTAAGCCTTGATGTCGCCTTTCGGCTTGAAGCCCGTATACATATAAAGGTAACGGGCAATCGGGTAAGCGCCGGTCCAGGCGACTTCATAGTTCAGAGTGCCGTCCGCTTTGATGGGGCTAACAGGTTCGGACTTATCGTCTTTTTTAATCGGCAGGATTTTCAAGCCGGGGGCGGTCAGAAAGTAAGCCGCGCCGCCGTAGCCGATCCCTTTTGTGTCTTTGCCCACGGCATTGGCCACCGCGCTTGTGCCGGGCATGGTCTGGCAATCCGCCGCATAATCGGCATTTTTCAAAACCTGCTCTTTGAAAAAGACGTAGGTGCCGGAATTGGATTCACGGGAGTAACGCAGGATGTCTTCATTTTTTCCGCCGACCTCGCTCCAGTTATTGACTTTACCGGTGTAAATCCCCATGACCTGCTTCATGGTCAAGGTTGTGACCGGATTGTCTTTGCTGACCACCACGGCCAGGCTGTCCATAGCGACTTTGAATTCTGCGGGGTAATAGCCCGCGGATTTGGCTTTATCGATTTCCTTTTCCTTAAGGGCACGGCTGGCATTGGCGATGTCGGTGGTGCCGTTGACAAGCGCGGCAATTCCCGTTCCCGAACCTCCCCCTGTGACCTGAATGGCAACTTCCGGATGCGCCTGCATGTATTTTTCCGCCCAGCGCTGGCCCAGGATCACGATGGTGTCAGACCCTTTGACCGTGATGTTTTTTGCCGCAAAGGCGGGTGGTTGAATGACTAACCCAAGGATTGCGAGTCCTGCTAAAATTTTTTTCATTTTTATTTCTCCTTTTTTTCGTCATTCCCGAATGCTTTTGTCGGGAATCTGTTTGTAGATCCCCGCCCCCCACAAGGGGCTGCTTCGCTGTAAAAACATGCGGGGATGACGAGGTTCAAATTAAAATTTCCAAACCAGGTCCATCTGGAACCGGCGCTGTTTCTGGTCCAGGATGCCGAAGCTATAAGCGTTCAAATTTTCCACAAAAATGGCCGCCGCGCCAAGCGTGAGGCTATCGGTTAAAGCGTAACCGGCTTTGAAGACATGCCCGGCTTTCCCGGAATGCCCATCTCCAAAATCGCTGTCATTGAATGCGCCGACCACGGCATTCGCGCCAATGTGTTTGTAAGTATAACCAGTTTCCCAGTCTCCTTTTTTGACAATTCCGCCGAGTTTTACGCCAAAGCCATAGGCAAACGCTTCATTCGCGCCCTGGACGGCGACGGATTGCGACGCAGGATTGCCTGCGAGGTCCAGGTGAAAGCGGGTGGGAAGACCTCCGGGATAAATGGCCAATTCAGAGTATGACTCAATGACCTTGAATGCTCCGGCATCAAGTTCTGTCGTCACGCCATCAACGTTTGTATTTCCGCGGGCCAGGGAACTCCCGCCGATGATGAAGTTGCTGTTTCTCGCATAATTGTTGTAACTATACAGCGAGAAAGCCTGTGTTAAATCCACAGGGCGATCGAACAGCGGTGTGTAAATGACGGGGTTAAGGCCAATCTGATAGGCAAACAAATTCGCATCTCCGCGTGTGGAGGCGTCTTCATCCAGAATAAACTGGCCGAAAGTCGCCCAGCCATTCAAATCGAAATTGCTGGTATCCAGCAATTTGAAATCCATGGTTTCCGTGATCCCTTCCGGCTTGACATCGCGGTCCCAAATCATATCCGAGGAACCCTTTTCGAACTTATTGTCGTGTTTACCGGCAATAAGGGTGGTTTTGGTCAGAGGGCCATAGCCGCGCAGAAAAGAAGGCGAATAGCTGGCATAGGCCTTTTCAATATTGATCACCTTGAAATTGAAGTTATTGTCAAAAGTTGTATTGGTTGAAGTCGGGTCAATATTCAGGCCGTTGGTTCCCGTGTTTTCACCCGAGGCCAGTGAGAAACCGATCTTCATGTCATCGCTGAATTTCTTTTCCCAGCCGAATCTCAAACGGTACCGGAAACGGTTCCTGTCATCGGTTTCAGCGGAACTGCCCAAATCATAATTAAAGGCTTCGTAACGCAGGCGCAGATCGCCTTTAAAGGAAAGGTCCTTCAGCCATTTATTGGCGCCGCCGGTGGCATTGGCAAGGCGTTCGTTAAATTCATAATCGCTCATGGGCGGAGCGGGAACCGCTTCCGTTCCGGCGGAAGGCGCCACTTGAATCTGAGGCGGGCGTTTTTCGAGCTGGTCGATTTTCTGGTCTTGTTGATAAATAGTTTTCTGCATTTCATCCATTTTCTTCTGCATGCTCTTGACCATCTCGAAAATCTGGGCATCATCTGCCATGGCCGGACTGCTGAAGAAAAAAGCCAGCAAGCTCAAACACGTTGCCAATCTCAATATTCTTGGTTTCATGACCGCTCCTCTTTTTTTCTGTTTTGTTGTTTGAAACCGTTTAATAAAAACTTCCTCAGGCGTATTTGAGGTTTTCGAAAGTAGACAAGATGCATAAGATGGGCGGAATTATAAAAGCGTCTTGTAAGCTCTTTGTGACGATCAGGTAAAGTCGGTGTAAATTCCGATTTCACTCATGGGGCGGCTGGCCTGGGGCGAAAGGCCGGCGCGCAGGAGCCAATGTTCGATTTCACGCACCCTTTCGCGGTTCCAGATTTCCTGGGCCTGCCGGAAACGGACACCGTTTATTTCAGAACGCCGAAATGACTTTCGAGGTCTTGGTTTGCGGGATTGGGCCATGATCATGGAAGCCTCCTTGGGGTGTGTCAATTCTCAACTTCATGAAACTTCCTGAAAATCAAAATAGTGATCCTTGATTTTTCGTAGTTTTTTCAGGTTGCCTGCGATCTCTTTTGTTTTTTTATCGTAGACCTGCCGGTCCTGAAAATCCAGGACAGGTCTTTTTTCAAGCTCTGAAATT
>CAYGIT010000059.1:0-15334 GCA_964349955.1 uncultured bacterium | reverse complement strand
GACGGCACATTAATGAAGATGGCAACCGGAATCTCCCAACATTACAATGAACAAGCCCTGCGGTTTGGCGATAAGCCGCGCGCGGCGCATTACCGCTCGCCCAAAAGTTTCCTGGAACGCCTGCGGGGAATCCGCAAGATTATGGAGGGCTTTCATCATCAACGGATTCTGGATATCGGATGCGGCGCCGGGATTTTAACTTCCTGGCTGGCGGCTTCGAATCAAGTCATTGGCCTGGACATTTCGAACCAGATGCTCCGCCTCGCGGCAAAAAAGTCCTTGACCCCCGTTCTTGGGGATGCTTTCCACCTGCCTTTCCAAAAAAATACTTTTGATACTGTTCTTTCCATGGAAATGATCCAGCATGTGAGCGATCCCTTTCCCTTTTTGGAAGAATTGCTCCGGGTCTCTTCTCCGGGCGCCGTGGTGATGATTTCTTCCCTCAACCGTGAATCTTTTCTGCAGAAGGCGTTGTGGCATCTTGGAATCACCAACAGAAAACTTTTTTTTCATGAGCGAACCGCGATCGTAAATTTTTTAAGCGCCCGGGGAGTCGAAGCGATGAGCGTCCAATTTTCAGCCTATCCGCTCCCGGTCCGCTGGACAGCACCGGCCTCCGCTGTTTCACCGTTTTCCTCTTTCTGGATGCTCTCCGGCAGGAAAAGAGCAGCGGTATGAATATTTCTTCCGGCACCGAAACTCAATCCCGGGATAGAGTCTGGCTCTTTGTGATTTTATTGGCCGCTCTCGCGGCGAATCTTTTCTTTCTGCGTTTTGAAAAAATCATAACTCCGGATGAAGGGTATTATCTCCGCATGGGGCAACACCTTCACGCGGGAGGAAAATACGGGGATTTTGACTTTAAGCCAACCAAGCATAAAGGCCAGCCCCTGGTTCCATATCTTTTTTCATTTTCGCCCGCCACCGGCCGCGCGCTCATCGCGCAGGGGCGGGGCATCTCTATGTCGGCCGGCTTGTTTACGCTTATCCTTTTTTATGCCTGTGCCCGCTTTTTTATGAAGTCCCGGGAAGCGCTGATTTCAACTTCTCTTCTGGCTCTTTCGCCTTTTTACATCCAGGCTTCTATCTGGGCCATGACCCATTCTTTTTTAATGCTTTTCCTCATGGCCGGACTTTATTTTTCACTGCAGCTTGAAATAAAAAAGGCGCGTGCGGCTGTTTTTACGGGAGCCCTGTTTTGGGCCGCGTATATGGTTCGCGTCGAAGCGGTTCTTTTCGTCCTCGCCTTTTCGCTGGGGCTTTTTCTTTTCAATGAAAAAGGGGGTTGGGCCAAACTCAAAGCTCCCCTTTTAATTCTTCTCACTTTTTTCATTTTGTGCCTTCCGGTCTGGAAACGCATTCATCAGGAAACCGGAGTCTGGCACCTGACCTGGACCCAGGGGCTCGGCGTAGGCGATATTCTGGAATGGCGATGGTCGATGATGAAGATCCCGGAAGCCACCGGGGGCGCTCATTTCCTTTTGTATTATTTGCGCTTTCTGAAAACGGCTTTTTTCCAATTGCCCGGCATTCTTCCGCTTCCTTTCTGGATTCTCTCGGCGCTGGGAACGGGGGAAATTCTTACCCGCCGGCCTGATTTAGCCTCTCCCTTTTGGCGGCTTCTCCTTTTTGCGCTGATTCCCTTTGGCATTTATCCGGCTTTGGCGGCGCTCGACCCCCGATTTTTTTATCCGGTGCTGATGTTTGCCTTGATGCCGGCCGGGGCCGGCCTCACGCCGTTAAAAAAGATTACGTCCGTATTGCTGGGGCCTGTTTCACGGGCAAAGATTTTTCAAAAAATTCCGGGCCGGATTTGGCTTTTTGGGGCGGCGGTGGTTTGCTTTGTCCCGGCCTATGCCAATTTAGTGACGGGGTACCGGCAGGAACCCCAGGAACAGAAGGAAATCGGGGAATGGCTGGCCCGGCATCGCAGCAGCCCGTATGCCATGCTGGGGTCTGACCAAAGAGCTTGTTTTTATGCGGGCAGGGCGTGTTTGAAGTTTATTCCGATTGGGCATGCGCTCGCCGCCCTGCGTGAAAAGGAAGAAAGCCTGGAAGATTTTTTCAAGCGCTCGGGCATTTTCGTCATCGCTTACGATACGCGCTATGGAAAAAAACGCCATCCGGAATTCCAATCCATGCTTCAAGGTCTTTCTCGCGCCAGACTCCGGCAGGCGGCCCAAACCTCCTATCAGGGAGAAGAAATCACCCTTTATGACTGGCTGCCGGAATTGCATGACCCGCAGCCAACCTGAAACTCAAAGGGATTGCGTGATTGCCGGCGGCGGAATCGGCGGGGCCGTGCTGGCCTTGATTTTGGGCAAGGCCGGGAAAAGCGTGGCCATTCTCGAAAAAGAGATTGCGCCGGCGCGTATCGGAAGGCCTGAAATCCTGGCCCTGGCGACGTTTGAAATTTTTGACCGGCTGGGAGCCGGCCGGCGCCTGCGCGAGGAATCCGCGATTCCGATCCGGGGCCGCGAAATTTTTCTCGCCGGAGGCGAGCTGCTTCACCGTTACGATTCCCCTGATTTTCAGGCTGAAAATGTCCAGCCCTTTTCCGTTCATCCCGGAAAAATTCGAGAAATTCTCATCGAGGAAGCGCTTCGGTATCCGGGCGTTGAGCTTTTTCGCGGGCAGGAAGTGACCGGAATGATGCGGCACAAAGACAGAATCAGCGGCGTTCGGTGTCTCGATGGAAGCCAATGGCCCGCTTCGCTGGTGGTGGGGGATGATGGCGGGTATTCGCGAGTGCGCGAAGCTTTGGGCATTTCGCTCAGGGCGCGGTCTTTCCCGCTCGGATTTTTAGCCGCTTCCTTGCCTGAAATTCCCGGGGGCAAAACCGGCTATGGCCAGATCTGGCTCCGGCCCGAAGCCTTGGGTGAAAAACAGGGGATTTTTGCCGCGCTTTTTATTCCTCAGCCCGGCCCTTTGACTTCCGTTATTTTTCTCATGACGCACGGGGCTTGGGACCACCTGCGCGAAGCGCCTGCGGAGGATTTTTACCGCGAGGCCTTGCGGACGAGCCCCCGGTCCGCGCATTTGCGGGAAAAACTTTCGTTTCCCGGAGATTTTTTTTATCACCAGCGTTCTTATGGGCATGCAGAATGTTATGGCAGGGATGGAGCGGTGCTGATGGGAGATGCGGCACATCCGGTGGCTCCCGCCGGGGGCCAAGGAGCCAATATGGCCGTGGCGGATGCGCAAGCACTGGGTTCTGCCGCGCTCGAGGCCTTTCGCCTCAATGATTTTTCGTGGAACATGCTTTGCGCTTATGAAAAAACAAGGCGGCCGGCCAATGCCCGTTCCCTGCGTTTCAGCCAATGGAGCGGGGCCTTGCTGCGGAGCCTGCAGCTCGTGCCTGCGGCCGCGCCTTTACTGATTCCCGCCGTCATCCGCCTGCTCGATCACAATGCATTCTTGCGGAAACGTTTTATTCAGGGCGTCTCTCATGCCTTTGAATCCAGGGCCTCTTCATAATCAAGGACCGGAAGCAGCGGCGCGCAAATTTCAAGAATGATTTTCTTCAAGCCCGGATCGGAAAGCCCCCGATTCTCCGAAGCATTGTATTTTTTTTCGAAAAGACCCGCTCCGTGCGGAAATTCATTTTTCAATTCCAGGAACCGGAAAAGGGATGCCAGTATTTCCTCCCGCTTTTGAACCGGTGCCGTGAGATCTTCGTACTTTAAAAGAAAATAAGGCGTACCGGCCTGCCGGAGAGACAGGATTTTTTGATTGATCGCGACCCATCTCCATGCCCATTTTTCCGCTTCCTTCAATTTTTTCCATTCGAGTTGAGGCATGCCAAGCACGCGTGCCGCATTGAGTTTCCATAAAGGCGTATGGATCATAGGCCCTGCCGGATGAAAAGGCGTGAAGTTAAGAGACGAGGAAATGAAGGAAAAAGGATGCCGCGTCATATGGATGACCCGGAGCTTGCCGAACAATTGTTGCAGCAGGTCCCCGAGTCCGAAAAGGAAAGGGTTGATTTCAACGTATTGGGCGGCGGTTCGATGGCGGCGAAAAAGTCTTTCACGGGAATCGCGCAAATGATCAAAAATCATACGGTCGAACCAAGGGGCGGCGAAACCTTCGGAGCGGAGCTTGGAGTAAAAGTGAAGAATAGGGCCCGGGGCCGGCTCCTGAAAGCAAACCAATTGCGGCTCCAGATGGCGGAGAATCTCATAAAGCAGGGAAGTGCCGGTCCGGCCGGTCCCTAATACCCATGTCATTCGGACTTTTGCAAGAGGCGCTTCCCATTCCCCGTTCATCGCTATAATTTAGCACGATTCCAGCCTCAAACGCCAATCGGATTTAAGGGGATTTTGATTGCACTTTCCGGGAATTCGGATACTATACCTAACCGTGAAAAATATCCTCATTACCGGCGGCGCAGGCTTTATCGGCTCTAATTTAACTCTGGAGCTACAAGCCCGTTACCCCAATGCCCGGATCACCGTTCTTGATGATTTCCGCGGCGGAAGTTTCAAAAACCTTTTGGGGTTTAAGGGCGACGTCATGGCTGCCAATGTGGCCGAGTGTCCTCTGAACGCCCTCATGAAAAGCAAATCTTTCGATATTATTTTTCACATTGCCGCCATTACCGACACCACCATTCTGGATGAGCGGAAAATGATGTTCGACAATGTGGAGGGGTTCCGGAATGTGCTGGACCTTGCCTGCGAAAAAAAGGCCGTCCTCATTTATGCTTCTTCGGCCGGGGTTTACGGCAGCCAAAACACTCCCATGAAAGAATCCGACGGCGGAAAACCGAACAACGTTTATGGATTCTCAAAATGGGCCATGGAAAATCTCATGCGGGAATACGAAGGCAAGCTTAAAATCGTGGGCCTGCGTTTCTTCAATGTCTTTGGCCCGGGGGAATGTTTCAAAGGCAAGGCTGCCAGCATGATTTACCAGCTTTTCTGCCAGATGAAGGCGGGCAAGCGCCCGCGTATCTTCAAATTCGGGGAACAAAAAAGGGATTTTGTTTATGTGAAGGACGTTGTGGAAGCCGTAATCTTGGCCAGAAATGCCGCGCACAATACGGTGCTCAATGTGGGAACCGGTCAGGCCACGTCTTTTAATGAGGTGATTGAAGCTTTGAACGAAGGCATGAAGACCCGGTTAGAGCCGGAGTATTTCGACAATCCCTATGATTTTTATCAGGATTTTACCCAGGCCGATATGTCTCATGCGGCCAAGGCCATCGGTTTTAAACCCCGGTATTCCACCCGGGAAGGAATCCTGGACTATTTGAAAGGACTTTCCCTGTGAAAAATAAAAAAACACCCAGTCTTTTCGGAAAACAGCGTTGCCTGGTCATTGCCCCTCATCCGGATGATGAAACCTTTGGATGCGCCGGCACCATGGCGCGTCTCAAAGCCGAAGGCTCGGAAGTGTTTGTGATGGCGGTCTCGGCGGGAGACGTGCATCATTACAATGTTAAAAAGTATTCGTTTGTAAGCGGCCAGGTGCGCCACCAGGAATTCGAAGCGGCAATGAAAACCATCGGCGTGGATGATTATGAGCTGGTGTATAATGACAGCGAAGTCCATTTGAAGCTGGATGCCATGCCGCTCAAGGAACTCATCAATCTTTTCGAGAAAGATGCGAGGCTTTCCATTGACCGTTTGAAACCCACCATGATTATTCTGCCGGCCATTTCCTACAATCAGGATCATGAAGCGGTTTTTCGCGCGGGGTTCACGGCCTGCCGTCCGCATTTGCGCGATGTAAAACCCTTTCAGAATATTGTTTTGTCCTGCGAGTATCCGGCCCTGGCCTGGAGCCTTGAGCGCGAAAAATTTCATCCGAATCTTTACGTCGACATTACCCCGCACCTGACGACAAAACTAAAGGCTCTTGCCTGTTACAAATCCCAGGTCCGGGACAAAATCCACCATTGCAGCCTTGAAAACGTGGAATGGATTGCCCGTGTGCGTGGCCGGGAGGTTTCGGTAGAAGCCGCCGAGGCCTTCATGGTCCACCGCTACGTGGTATGATCCTCGCGATCCACCAGCTTCATTACCTTCCCTGGCTCCGGTATTTTCACAAGATTGCTTCCGCCGATGTTTTCGTTGTTTTGGACAATATCCAGTTCAATAAAAACGGCTGGCAAAACCGAAATAAAATCAAGACTGATCAAGGCTCCCTTATCCTGACCGTTCCCGTCATTCAGAAAATGGCGCAACTTCTCTCCGAAGTGGAGATCGACAACAAGCAGCCGTGGCGGCGAAAGCATTGGGGCGCGATTTGCAGCCATTACCGCAAGGCGCCGTTTTTCAAGGAGCATGAACCATTTCTGCGCGGAATCTACGAAAAGGAATGACAAAAGCTAAACGACCTGAACTATGAAATGCTTTTCTATTTTGTGGAAACTTTGGGAATTAAAACCCGTCTCTTTAAAAGCTCTGAGATGATACTTCGGGGAGAAGCCACGGAACGGCTTGTCAACATTTGTTCGGATTTAAAAGCGCAAGCCTATCTAACGGGTGCTTTTGCGGCTCAGGAATATCTCGATGACAGTTTGTTTGCAAAGGCCGGAGTCGGCCTGCGGATGCATGAATTTGAGGCGCCGGTTTATCCCCAGCTTTATCCGGAAAAAGGGTTTATTTCCGAGCTTTCCATCCTGGATCTTCTTTTCAATTGCGGTCCCGAAAGTCTTTCCGTTTTGATGAACGGAAAGGCCCAGAATATTTTATGATTCCTCATTCGCGGCCGAGCCTCGGAGAAGAAGAAAAAAAAGCGGTCGCGGCCGTATTGGATTCCATACATATCGCGCAAGGCCCCAAAGTGGCTGAATTCGAAAAAAAGTTTTGTGATTTTACGGGCCGGAAATACGCGGTCGCGGTCTCCAGCGGCACTTCCGCGTTGATGATTGCCCTTGCCGCCCTTGGGATTTCAAAAGGGGACGAGGTGATTGTTCCCAGCTTTGCCTGCGCGGCACTTTTGCATGCGGTCCATATTCTTGGGGCAAAGGCCGTTCCCGCCGATATTGATCCGGAGGATTTTAATCTGGATCCCCGGGACGTTAAAAAAAGGATTCGCCGTAAAACGAAAGCCATCATTGCCGCCCATTCTTTTGGCCGCGCATCCCGCATGAAAGAAATCCAGAGCCTGGGAATTCCGGTGATCGAGGATGCGACCCAGGCGCTTGGCGCCTCCCTTTCCGGAAAAAAGGCGGGGGCTTTCGGCGAAGCAAGTATTTTTTCCTTTTATGCCACAAAAATGATCACGACCGGCGAAGGGGGAATGGTCCTTACCGATTCGAAACGCATTGCCGGAATTCTCGAAGACTTGCGGGATTATGATAAAAAGAAAACGCACCGACTGCGCACCAATTCTAAAATGACCGATCTGGAAGCCGCCATGGGCATCGAACAGCTCCGGAAATTGCCGGAATTTATCCGGAAACGCCGGGAAATCGCTTTGAAGTATCGATCACTATTCACTGTCATTCTGAGGCCGAAGGCCGAAGAATCTCTGAGATCCTTCGCTTCGCTCAGGATGACAAAAATTATTTTGCCTGTTGAGGATGAAGATCGGGATCATGTTTATTTCCGTTTTGTTGTGCGCATCAAAAATAAGTCCGGGGTCTGGATCAAGGATTGGGTCCGCCGGGGAATAGACGTGAAACGGCCCGTGTTCAAAGCCCTTCACACCGTACTCGGCCTTCCGGAAATGAAGTTTCCCGAAACAGAAAAAGCCATGAAAGAAGTTGTCTCACTTCCGATTTTTCCTTCCATGACCGGAGAGGAATGGAAGGAAATCGTAAAGGCCGGCTAAATATGTGGAAATACCGCGAAATCTTTTTTACCGCTTTTCTGATTGCAATTGCGCTCGTCCCTTTTTTGAGGGCGCTGGCTTTTCGTTTTAAAATTCTCGACCATCCTAAAAAACACGGAATCCATTCACATCCGGTGCCACGCATCGGCGGCGCTGCGATTTATCTGGCATTCGTGATTGCGGCCCTTTACCGGTTTGATCTAAGTCCGATGCTGAAGGGCGTGCTGGTCGGCTCGAGCGTGATCTTTGCCGTGGGCTTGTGGGACGATCTTTTTCACTTGAGGGCTTCCCTGAAACTGGCCATTCAACTTGTGGCTTGCGCGGTCATGATGTTTCATTTCGGAGTGATGTTGCATGTTTTTCCGTGGCTGCTTGTGAATATTTTTTTTACGGTCCTCGGGATTATCGGTTTGACCAATGCCGTCAATTTTCTCGACAATATGGACGGGCTTTCCTCGGGCCTCGTCATGATTTCGAGCACAGCCATTTCTCTTGTGGCCTTTAACACGAATCAACCCTGGCTGGGTTATCTTTCTTCCGCGCTTGCAGGAGCATGCGCCGGATTCCTGATTTTTAATTTGAGGCCCGCTTATATTTTCATGGGAGATGCCGGTAGTACTTTTCTCGGATTTACCCTTGCCAGCCTTTGCGTGATGACCGAATGGTCTTATGAGCAGTCCGTGACACTCGCGGCACCCCTTTTGATTCTCGGAGTTCCCATTCTGGATATGTTTTTGATCACGGCGCTCCGGTTCAAGGAAAACAAAATAAAAAATTTCCGGGAGTGGATTGATTACACGGGCAAAGACCATTTGTCGCACCGGGTTATGCGCCTTGGATTGGGAAAACGCGGCGCGGTTTTCGCCCTGTGGACGCTTCAAACGGTTTTTTGCGCGGTGGCACTTTTTATTCTTCCCCGCCACGCGGCGGCGGGGTATGCCGGAATTGCCTTTTTCCTGCTTTTCACGGCCTCCGTCATTGTTTTTTTTCGCCGGCGGCGCAGGATCGTCCTTGCGATCCGCCGCGGCTGGAAAGTCCGGAAGAAAAAAAACAAAGGCCGCCGCGCCTTTCCCGCTCTTTTATTGGCCGGTTTTACCCTGCTCTCCGTTTTCGGGATTGCCGAGATTTCTTACCGTCTTTATGTTGCCGTCCGCAAACCGCTTTACCGGCCAAGCTCCGCCCCGGGACTGGGATGGGAATTGACGCCAGGCGCAGTGAAAAAAGCGCCGGTCAGCGAATCCGGGACTTTGGTCTATCGCATCAATGACTTGGGTTTTCGCGACAAAACCGGGGGGCCATGGGAAAAATGGAAAGACCCGGCGCTGAAGATCGCGTTTTTGGGAGACAGCGTGACCTTTGGCCCCGAAGTGGAGGCGGAGAAAATCTTTGCATTTTCAACCGGGGAAAAATTAAGCCGTTTGACGGGCATCCCGGTCAGGCCTTTGAACGCGGGCGTGGAAGCCACGAACACAAGGCAGCAAGCGGCGCTTTTGGAACACAAGCTGCTCAAGCTGGGGCCCGACCTCGTGATCCTCGATTATTTCCCCAATGATATCGAGCAGCGGGCCATTGAAAAAATTCCGCCGGCCCTCAATGCTTTGCTTAGCCGGTCTTCTTTTTTAACTTTTTTTTCCAACCGGCTCATCACATGGCTCCGGAATTACCGGCTGCAAAAGTCCGGAAACCTGAATCCTCATGCGCCGGTCCCGGCCAATCGTCCATGTCCGGCCTATAATGAAGGCCTGATCCGGCTCCATGAAAATGCAGCCGAATGGTCGAGAATGAAAGGCCTGCTTGCCCGCATCGTGCAGCGGGCCGGTGAGAAAAAGGTTTTATTGGCCCTCGTTTACTTTCCCTTTGAAGAAGAAGTCCGGGGGCTTTGCCCGGCCGCCGCCCGGCAAAAGCTCGAGGCATTTGCCGCTTCTGAAAAAATCCCGTTTTTTGATATGACTGCGGGCCTGGCCGCCGAAGGCCATCTGGTTCGTGCCTTCTATGTCGAAGATGACAATATCCATTTATCCGGCGCGGGGCATGAAAAGGCCGCCACGGCCCTGGCCAATTGGCTTGCCGCCGAGCCCGCTTTTTCCGGGCTCCTCGCAAAGAAAAAATCCGGCGTGAGTTTGTAATGCGAAAATTTTTACTTCCGGTCCTTTTTATTTTTCTCCTCGAAGCGGCCGGGCAGTTCTACTACTTTGTCCGGCACTTTCCGGCCACTTATTGGGAGAACTATCGACCCAAGGCTTTTTCGTCTTTTTCGGTTTACGGCGCCTACGAATACATTCCGGGCAAACCGGTGGATTTGCGGGGAATCGGATACCCGGTGGATTTTCTCGGCGTCGACCGGTATGGCTTTGTTCATAACGGAGAGGACCGGCCTTTTCAACAAAAGGAAGAAATTATTTTGCTGTTGGGGGGGTCGACCGTGGAAGGCCGGGGAGCGAGTTCCAATGCGAGAACGATAGCAGCCCGTCTCGAGGCCCTCTTTCAAAAGAAATTCCCCGGCCGGAATTTTCGCGTCGTCAATGCCGGCCGCGCCGGTTATATTGCTTATCAGGAACTCGCGCTTTTGACCGGGCGCATCCCTCAGATTTTAAACCCGCGCCTGGTCATCGCCCTTGACGGCCGCAATGATGCGGACCCGGCGATTGGACATGCCGATTACGGATGGAAGCCCAACTGGCAGCCATACTTTGACACTCTTACCCAGGATGTGAACCGCCGGATGAGCGGGCAAACCAGGCCGATGGCGGAATTTCGAAGCTGGCTTGTCGCTCATTCTTTTTTGGCCGGTGCTTTGGAGCGAATCCTGAAGCCGCGGCCCCCCGTGACTTTTTATGCGCCCCAGGAAAAAGCTCCTTCCCTTGAGATTTTGCAGAAGGCCGCCCTCGCTTATCTTCTCAATCATGATATTGCCTTTGCCTCGTCGCGCGCCCAGGGCGCCGGCTATTACGTTTTTTTGCAACCGGTCCTTCTTGAAAGCCGGAAATCCCTGACGGCCGAAGAAAAAGGAATCCAGCAAGAATGGGGAAGGCATTACAAAGGCCCTTTTTTTTGGCCCGCGCTGGAATCCTTTTACGGGGAGGTGGCGCGGCAGGCAAAAGGCCGTCCCTTCTTTCATGACTTGAGCCTGATTTTTCAAAATATTCCCGCGAGGCTTTATTGGGACAACTGCCATTACAATGATGCGGGCAATGAGTTCATTGCCGAAAAAATATTTTCCGTCATTCAAAAAGAGTTTGAAAGCGGGGCTGCGGCATGACGAAAGAGGCCTCCCGGAGAGAGGCAGGGCGCAAGCCAGGGTTCATCGCCCTAAGCGCGATCCTGATTTTGCTGCTGCCGCTGAGCGCCGCCGAAATTTTCGTGAGGACTTTTTCGCATGCCGGCTGGTTCACGCCCGCCTCCCTGAAAGAAAAATCCCTGCACTTTAAGCCCGCGGTTTTTTCCAAGCACGTCCTTGAAGCCAGGGAGCATCATATGGTGAATTCCCTCGGCGCGGAATACCGGATCAATGGGCGAGGTTACCGCGGTCCGGATTTCAAGGTTCCCAAGCCGGGCGGTGTTTTTCGCATTGTTTTCTACGGAGGTTCTTCGGCTTTCGATATCGGGTCTTCGGAAGGCCGCGATTGGCCCCATCGCGTGGAAAAACGGCTGCGCGAAATGGGGTTTACGCAGGTGGAAGTCATTAATGCCGGGGTGCCGGCGCAGGCTTCCTATGATTCCATAGGCAGTCTTTTTGCCGAGGGCCATTTGTGGGAGCCGGACATGGCCGTGCTTTATACTGCCTGGAATGATTTTGGATTCCTGACGGAAAGCCGGCCCTTGCAGCGTGTTATCAAGCCTTATGATGAAAAGGCGGACCCTCTTTTGAATTACCAGGGGCTGCTCGACCGTTTTCTCTGCGAAATTTCGCAGGTTTATGTGCGGGTACGGTACCGTTATTTAATGAACAAATGGAAGGTGGGGCTCGAAGGCGCGCGAAGCCGGGAGATCAACCGTCCGGCATTGACCGATGGGGGGCTTCGCCAGTTCCGGTTAAATGTCGAAACCTTCATTGATGTGGCGCGGAATGCGGGCGCGGTCCCGGTGCTGATCACCGAGGCGCATCCGTTTCACCGGGGGAACAGCCGTGAAACAGACTGGCAGTATTGGGAACAGTTCCAGACCCTGACGCTCGATGCCATGTATGATGCTCAAGAAAAAACCTCGGCAATTTTCCATGAGGCCGGGTTACGGAAACAAACGGCGGTGATTGATGCGGCGGCCGTGATGGACGGCAAAACGGAATTTTTCCGGGACCACGTGCATTTGACGGATGCGGGCTCCGAGCGCCTTGCGGAACTGGCCGCCGAAGGGATCGCCCGCGTGTTACGGGATCACGAAAGCCAGCGGCGGAACCAACCAATCGCCGCGTCATTGTCAAAAAATTCGGGTTTCTGACTGGCAATAAGGTCAAGCCGGCCGGCGCTTTTCCCGTCTCCATAAATTTTTCGAAGTTTCATTTCAAGCGGGGACTGGATGTCTCCCGGGCGATATTGAATTTTAAGCGGTACATTGGCTGCCAAAAGAGGAATTTCCTTAGGCTGGAAAAATTTCCGGATACCTGGCAGCGGACGGATGCACAGATGGGGAGGACGGCCATAATCCGGCTTGAGTGCCGTTTCAAAAAAAGACGGGTAATAGATCGCGGCGGCTTTGATCCGGTCTTCCAAGCCCGTCAGCCATAATGCCACATCCGCTCCCAAGGAGGTTCCCGCGACTCCGATTTTAGAAGCGTCCGCCTCCGGCCGCGTCACGGCATAATTCAGGAGCAAATTCAAATCATGGAGATACGCGCCGAGCAGGGATTTGCCCTCTTCAAGTTCAAAAATAGATTCTTGCACATGAATGCTTTTAGCCAGTTTGTGTCCCCTCCGGTCGTTGAAATCGGCGGTCGAACCCAATTCCCCAAACCCGCGGAAATCAGGCGCAGCTACCGTGAAGCCGGCTTGCGCCAATGCGAGTGCATTGCCGTTTTGATAGGAAGGGACGAGCCCCGCGGTTTCGATTTTTCCCGCCGAATGCCCGTGCAGGACCAGCACCAGGGGCTGGGGGGGGCCTTTCACGCGGCTGAAAAAATAAAAAGGTACCCACAATCCGGGTTCGGTCTCGATGGAAATTTTTTCCCGGCGGATGCCGGGCGCGGCCTCGGCATTTTCTAGAATTTTGAGCCCAGGTTCCGGCATGGCGGGATAATCGTCAAGCTTGAGCAGTTGAGTCAATGCGGAGCGGTAAACGCGGCGGTTTTGAGACAGCTGTTCAAGCGTGATCTGATGGAGAGGGAAGCGCGGAAGACGTTTCTTGTTTTCGAAATGCCAGTCGAGGATGCTTTGTTCGGGCGGTGCGGGCATGGATAAGGACTGTCCACGAAGCAGGCGGGACATAGGCCCGAGAAGATGATAACGTTGGGCCTGCACGCCGGTGCCGGCGCCGAGCAGGAAAACAATCGCGAAAAGGACGAAAGTGGTATTTTTCATGGAATCGCTGCGGATATTAACATAAGCAGGGAAGTTGATGAAATCTTTTCGGTTTTTGCTAGAATACCGGAATGCCCGAAGACTCCGTACGCCGGTTCCAACTTTCTGAAAAGATCACCGTGTCTCTTGTCATTCCGCATTTTTCTCCCGTCCGGGAGGAAAACCTGAATGGACTTCTCGATGAAATCCGGGAACAAACATTCAAGGAAGTGGAAATCATTGTGGTTTGCGGGGTTTCGCCCCAGGGCAAGGCAATCAACCATGGGGCAAGGCTTGCCAAGGGAGAAATCCTGGTAGTCATGGATGATGATGCCCGGATGGGGCCTCATGACGTGATTGAAAAGCTTGTGAAGGCTCTTCGTGAAAATCCGGCGATCGGGATGGCGGGTGCTTCGGTGCTGACGCCGGAATCGGCCAATGCCTTTCAAAGAAGGGCGGCGACCCAATTTCCCCGCTTTCACATGCCGGTGGTGAAACAAATCACGGATAGCGATCTTGCCTGTCATGGCTGCGTGGCCTTTCCCATGGCTTTTTTTCAGTCGATCGGAATGGAGCGCGAAGATATCCTGCGCGGCCTGGACCCGGACCTCCGGGTCCGCATCCGCTCTGCCGGCCGGCGTGTCGTCCTTATTCCCGATACCTGGGTTTATCATCCGCTGCCTTCGTCTTTGGGGAAATTCATCCGTATTTTTTTCAGAAACGGATACGGGTCGGCGTATATGCAATGGGTCCATCCGGAACTCAATTATGATACGCATGAAGCGCTGGACCTCGGTGACTTCATTCCCAAGCGTTCCTTTTTCTTCCGGCTGTTCCGGTTCCCGTTCCGGCTTTTGGAAAGTCTGGTCACTTTGAAGTGGATCCGTTTTCTCGGTTATTTTGTGTATCCCTTCGGGTATCTTTCCGGGATTGTCCATTTGGGATGGGCCCGTTTGACGAATAGGGGACAGGTACGAAGTGCTGTACCTGTCCCCTATTCCCCGCCCAAGGCTCAAGAGAAATCCCTTAAAATACTGGCATTGATTTTTTTGTTTTCCACCGCTTTGACCGCGGGTTGTTCCGTGAAGGACTGGAGGGCCAAGGCTTCGATGGTCAAAGCGGAAAATGCGATGTCAAAAGCCGCGCGCCTCAAAGACCAGAAAGTCCCGTTTGAAAAGCGGGTGGTGTTTTACAAGCAAGCCTGCGGTCATTTTTCAGACGCTTACGCGCGCGATTCCCGCGTTTTTACTTTTAACAGGATCGAAGAGGCGGTGGATGCCTGCTGGAAGGCTGAAGACCGCGAGAAAGAAGAAATGTTCCGCACTTTTCAGGAAAAATACGTTAAGGCGCATCCGGTGGAGTATGAGCATGGAGACGCGGGCGTGAACATGGAAATGGGAGGCTAGATGGCGGCGGACCCAACCGTTTACCGGCTTTTGACCCGGGATTTTGTTTCCGAGGAAAAATCAGGAGACCGGGTTTTTTTGAAGGTGGAAGCGGAAGGCTTGAGCCTTCTTGCGCGGCAAGCTTTTTCCGATGTTTCCTTTTATTTACGCACCGCGCATCTGGAAAAAGTCGCGGCGATTCTCGACGACCCCGAAGCTTCCGAAAACGACCGTTTTGTGGCCGTGACCCTTCTCAAAAATTCTGCGATTGCCGCCAAGGGCACTTTGCCGACTTGCCAGGACACCGGGACCGCCATTGTCTTTTCCAAAAAAGGGCAGAGGGTGTTGACGGACGAGCGGGACGAAGAGAGTTTGAGCCGCGGGATTTATGAGACTTTTCAGGAAAAGAATCTCCGCTACTCCCAGCTGGTGCCGCTCACGATGTTCGAGGAAAAAAATACGGGCAGCAATCTTCCGGCCCAAATCGATATTCATGCCGTCTCCGGCAACGAGTATGAATTTCTTTTTCTCGCCAAGGGCGGGGGATCGGCCAATAAAACCTTTCTTTACCAGGAAACGAAATCCCTTTTGAATGAGAAGTCGCTTGAAATTTTTTTGCGTGAAAAACTTTTTTCGCTCCATGCGCTTTTAATTCAGCAAAGTTTTTTCGCA
>CAYGIT010000058.1:0-15513 GCA_964349955.1 uncultured bacterium | reverse complement strand
GCCCACCCCCACAGAAAAAGAAGGGAAAGCGTGATCAAAATCAGAAGCGCGCCCTGATGCTCCCTGAAAAAACCAAAGGCAATGCCGGTATTATGGACAAGCGTGAGATGAAAAATGCCCTGAATGACGGGAAGGGACTGGTGAATGGAAAGATAATGGAGGGCACAAGCCTTGGAAGTTTGATCCAGCAGAACAACAAAAAAAATCAAACCGTAAAAAAGGTTAGGGCCGACGTTTCTTCTTCTCCTCAAGTTCCTGGCACTTGATGCAAAGAGGGGCATGAGGGACGGCGGTCAGTCTTTTCTGTGAAATGGCTTTGGAACATTCGGCGCAAAACCCGTAGGTCCCTTCTTTGATCCGCTGCAAGGCGTCATCAATCAAATTCAGGCTTTGCTGTTCATTCGAGGCAAGGCCCAGAGTGAACTCACGGTCAAAATTGTCGGTGGCCATGTCGGCCATATGAAAGGAATAGCCGGAAAGATCGCCGGAGGCATCGCGCTGGTTGGTATTGAGGGAATCGCTCTCAAGATGCTTGAGATCGCCCGCAAGCCTGGCACGCAAAGTCTCAAGGAGCTTTTTGAATCGTTCCAGGTCTTTCTTATCGAGTCCGGCCACAAGAACCTCGCTTTAAGGGTTGAATGGAAAGACGTATTATATCTGCCTTTCCCGGGCAGGCAAGCAATTTTACTCCCCCTCTTCGAGAAAAAAACCGACCCCCCGTTTTTTCATTTCCCGCTTGAGAGCACGCGTAAAAGCGCCTACCACGTCCGGGTCAAACTGGGCGCCCCCGCATTTTTCCAACTCTTCCAGGGCCACCTCCACCGGGCGGCCTTTGCTGTAACAGCGCGTTGAAACAATGGCGTGAAAAGCATCGACCACGGAAAGAATCCGGGACTCGAGCGGGATTTCCTCGCCCTTCAGGCCCCGGGGATACCCGGTCCCGTTGAAATTTTCGTGATGGCAATGCACGATGTCCGCAACTTCCTGAAAGGCCGACATATGCCCGAGGATTTTCGCGCCTTTCTCCACATGCGTTTTCATGATTTCGCGCTCTTCCAGCGTGAGCGGCCCTTCTTTTTTTAAAATATGGTCCGGAATCCCGATTTTTCCCACGTCATGAAGGATCAAACTGGCGGAAAGAATGTCCCCTTTCCGGCCGGAAAGATCCAGGCCGATTTCCCTTGCCGTCATCATGCCGAGCCGCTCCACATGATTGATGTGCCCGAAAGTATAAGCATCCTTGGCATGCACTTCCTGGGCCAGAGAACGCATGACTTCAAAATAGGCCTGGTGTTCTTTCTTGCGCAGCGCTTCGATCTCATGAATGCGGCGGTTGAGCTCTTCATTACGCGCCACCAGCCCGCGATGGTATTCGGCGTTTTTGACGGCCATAGAACAGTCCTGGGCCAGCACCTGGAAGAAAAAGATTTCAGCCGGGGTGAAAGGACGGCCGCTGGCTTTCCGTCCTAAAAGCAAAAGCCCGAGTAATTCCTTTTTATAAAAGCTGGGAACAATCAGTTCCGCCTTTAAATCATTCATCACTGTTTTGATTTGCCGCAGGTCTTCACCATTGGCGGGGCCTGCTTCGCGGGTGATTCTTCGCAAATGCGGGCGGTAAAGATAATCTTCGCTCCGCCGCTTGTTTTTCTCCTGAAACCAATCCACCAGCGGGTGGTTCCTGTTGATTTTCAGGAGCCGGCCGGGGAGCCGCCGCGAGCCTTTGGAATCCACGAAAATAAAACGGTTTTGATTTTCTTCGAGAAGCAGAAGCGAGGTGTGGGCGAGGTTGAATTTCCGGTCCGTGAAACGGATGATCATCCGCAGCAGCCGTTCGGGACGTTTCAGCCGGACCATGCTGGTGGCGATATCCCGCAGGGTCTTTTGATAATCCATTCTTTTTCCGGAAGAGCTTTGCATAGGAGGGAAGTAAAACCCGGCGAGACTCAGGTCATCAGCGCGATTTTGTCCTGAACTTCTTTTTCAAGGTATTCAAGGCTCAAGGGTTTTGTGATGTAATTGTCGGCGCCAAGGCGGACGGCCTCTTCAATTCTGTCCCGCGTTTCAAGCGCGGTCACCATGATTACTTTGAGTTGCGGATGCTTGGCCTTCAATTCCCGCAGGGTCCTCATCCCGTCCATGCCGGGCATGTGAATATCCAGCAGCACGATATGCGGGATTTCCTTTTCCACGGCAAGAAGTGCCTCGGCGCCGGAATTCGCGGTACGCACCTCAAAATCCCTTTCTTCAAAAAAAACTTTCAAAAAATCGCAAATTTCGACTTCATCATCGACAACCAGCAGTTTTTTCATGGCCGATTCTCCCTTTTACGCCTTACGCTCTAAGCAATTTCTCCCGGAAAAAGCGAAAGGGTTTTTTCCTGCTGCATCCCCAGCGCTACGGAAGATTCCAGATACGGGAAATGAACGATAAACAGGCTGCCCTGCCCGGGAAGGCTTTCGACACGGATGGAACCGCCGTAGCGGTGCACAATTTGCTTGGTCACAAAAAGGCCAAGGCCTGCGGCATCGGGCCGGGTCGTAAAAAAGGGGTTGAATAATTTTTCGATATTTTCGGCGGGAATTCCTTTGCCGGTATCGGAAATGCGCAATTCGATAAGCTGGTCTTTGGCAAGAAAAGCAATTTCACAGTCAATCCGTCCCTGGGAACCCACCGATTGCACGGCATTCAAAATCAGGTTTAAAAAAACCTCGCGAAGTTCATGCACATTCCCGTAAAAAACCGGAATGGCCCCCGCAACGTTACGCGTGACTTCAATCCCCTCCAGGGAAGTCTGGTACGACACCAGCGCGATCGTATCTTCCAGCACCTGCTCGAGCTTCAGAGACTCTTTGGGAGATCCCGAGCTTTGCGAAAACATGAGCAGCTTTCTAGTTATATCGGCCGCGCGCTTGGTTTGCTTCACAATCGTTTTGAGGACCTCCTCCACCCTTTCGTCGATTTTGTGCCGGTCTTTTTGCAAAAGCAGGACCTGGGCTTTCCCGGAAATAATGGTCAGAGGATTGTGAATTTCATGGGCCAGCCCGGTCGCAAGCTGCTCGATGGCTGTCAGTTTGGTGGCCTGCAGAAGCTGCGACTGCATGTCCTGAAGCTCGGCATTGGCCGTTTTGAGCTCCGAAACGCAAAGCGCATTGTAAAGACTTTTGGCAATGGAAGCGGCAAATTCCCTGAAAAACTGAAAATCCGCTTCATCAAAAGTAAAGTCCGATTTGGGCGCGGCAAAAACAAGCGCCCCGATGAATTCTTCTTTTCCGCCCAAAGCGGAGGCGCCGTGAACAGGCGCGGGCACAAAAAGAGGCACCACCCAGCCGGTATGCAATTGGTCGAATTCCGAGGCCAGGCGGTTGGCTTCAGGCCAGGAGAAAGAACGCACCACCCGGTCGCGCACCAGCACATGCGGGCCCGTGGCCTGGATGAGTTTGATCAGCGGCGAATCTTTGGCAATTCTCACGCGCCGGGTGTCTGAAATATTCCAGCCAAAGGCCGAGGCGATTTCATAATCGTCACGAAGCCGGTTGGGAATGAGAAGGGCCACGGTTTTGAGATGAAGAATTTCGCCGAAAGTATTCACCACGAGATTCGAAAACTCCTGAAGGTCCAGGACAAGCTCGAGCTCTTCGGCGAGATTCATGAGCGTGAGCTGCGCATAGGTTTTGTGCTTGAAAAGATAATTTTTAAAAAGCTGGGTAAAAGCGAGATCCAGCGGCTTATAGACCGTAAGAAAAACGACGGTCATCATGAAAAGCAGGACCCACGGCTCTGAAGCAAGAAAACCGGGGAAAAACCGTTTTAAAAAAGTTGAAAGAATAAGGAAGGAAAGGGAACCGAGGAGAAAAAGACTAATGCCGACAAAAAGTTTTTTAAGTACTTTTTTGCGCTTCTTCAAATAAAGGCTCATGAAAAAGCACCCCCTAGGCCCCGAAGGGCGTCTATGCTGAATTTAAGGGCGGATTGCATCCAGACACTTCTCACAGAGACCAGGATGATCGTTTGAACTTCCGACAGCCCTGGAATAATTCCAGCAACGCACGCATTTTAACCCATCTGCCTTTTCAACGGAAACAATTATTTGCTGCGGCATTTCCTCGCCCGGAAGCGCGCAGGGCATCGTTTCCATGCCTTCGCGCTCCCCTTCCATCCAGAAGGCCTGGGAGACAATCAGGATGCGGGCAAGCTGGGTGTATCCGGGAAGAATCTCATGGAGATTTTCGCGGATAAGCCGGGCCAGCTCCGGATGGCCGGTTTTCAGGTAAACCTTGGCATCCAGGCTGGAGCCGATTAAAGCTGCATTGCGCTTTTTTTCAAGCGCCGGGGTGATCGCATCCCGGATGGCACGTATCAGCGTCCAATCCCGGTAGCCTTCCCATTTTCCGGTTTTTATTTTCCATAAACTCTCATGCACCGACTTGACGCCTTCCTCGACCGGGAAAGATTGCCAGACTTCGTCCATTGTAAAAGGAAGGATAGGAGCAAGCCACTTGACCATATTTTTGAGGATGTAAAACAGAACCGTTTGCGCCGAGCGCCTCAAGTCCCCGTCTTTGCGGCCGGTATAAAGCGTGTCTTTGAGCGCGTCCAAATAATAAGAGCTAAGATGCCCGGTGCAAAAATGGTAGACCTGCTGATAAATTTCATGAAAATTAAATTCGTCGTAGCTTTTTTGGACCCGAAGCGCGATTTCATCCGTCAAAGTCATGGCCCATTGGTCCAGCGGATGCAGATGATCAAAGCCCATGCCGTCGGTTTGGGGATTGAAATCATAGAGATTGGATAAAATATAACGGAAGGTGTTCCGGATTTTACGGTAGGAATCCGCAAGTTGTTTCAAAATCTCCTTGGAAAGCCGCACATCCACGCTGTAATCCACGGATGAAACCCAGAGCCGGAGAATGTCCGCGCCGAATTCTTTCATGACATCCTGCGGCGCCACGACATTGCCGGCCGACTTGGACATTTTCTTGCCCTCACCGTCCATCACAAAGCCATGCGTGAGCAGGCCATCAAACGGCGGAACGCCTTCAAGCGCCATGCTTGCCGTCAGCGAACTCTGAAACCAGCCGCGGTGCTGGTCCGAGCCTTCGAGATAAAGGTCGGCCGGGAATTTAAGCGCCGTTTCTTTTTTCAGAACCGCCTGATGGCTTACGCCGGAATCAAACCAGACATCGATGATGTCTTCTTCTTTTTCAAAATCCAAGGAGCCGCAGGAACATTGATAGCCGGGCGGCAGAAAATCAGCCGCAGGTCTTTCAAACCACGCGTCGGCCCCTTCTTTTTGAAAAATTTCAACAATTTTGCTGGAGATTTCCTGTAGGGGCGACCCTTGCGGTCGCCCGGACCGGGCGGGCGCAAGGCCCGCCCCTACATTCGGATCATACCCAAACACCAATCTGCATTTTTTACAGCGAATCACCGGAATCGGAACGCCCCAGTAGCGCTGGCGCGACAGGCACCAGTCCGGCCGGGTCTCGACCATGGAACCAATCCGGTTCTTACCCCAATCCGGCGTAAATTTGATTTTATTCCGGATCGCATCCGACATTTTTCCGCGAAGGCCGTCATGCTCGATTTTCATGAACCATTGCGGCGTAGCCCGGAAAATAATCGGCTTCCGGCAGCGCCAGCAATGCGGGTAGGAATGCGAATATTTTTCCTGGTGAATCAATGACCCTTTGGCTTTCAAAATTTCGATAACTTTCTCATTCCCCTCTTTCAACACTTTTAATCCCGTACCTTCAGGAAAATCCTTCGTGAATTTCGCCCGGCTGTCTACAGGCGAAAGAATCTCAAGATGATTTTGCAAAGCGCCATACTGATAGTCGTCTTCCCCATGACCGGGCGCGATATGAACAATACCCGTACCCTCTTCGGCTGAAACATAATCAGCCAGAATTCCTCGAGAAAGCCGGTTGGCAATAAAAGGATGCCGTGCATCGACACCTTTCCATTTGCTCCCTTTTTCTCGGCCAATAATTTGATTTATTTCGATTCCTAATTTCTCTTTCAATTTATCAATCAAAGCTTCAGCAAATACAAAATTACCTTTATTTGTTTTTGCCATGACATAAGTTAAGTCGGGATTAAAAGCGAGGCCTGTATTTGCGGGTAAAGTCCAAGGAGTCGTTGTCCAAACCAGAAAAGAATAATCCGCATTAGTTCCCGAAAAAGCAACGTAAACAGTCTCATCCAGCTTGTCTTCGTATTCCAGCTCGGCATCCGCAAGCGCAGTTTCACAATCCCAGCACCACGGAACAGGTTTTAACCGTTGCTCGATGTAACCTTTCTCATAAATCCGCAGGAAGGATTCCGCGATCGTTGCCTGATACTCGTAATCCATAGTGAGATACGGTTTTTCCCAACGCCCAAAAATGCCGAGGCGCTTGAACTCTTCACGCTGAATACCGATGAATCTTTCCGCATACTTACGCGCTTCCTTACGAAATGGCACGCGCTCGACTTCTTCTTTGCGCTTCCCCATTTCTTTCAAACAAGCATGCTCGATCGGAAGCCCGTGGCAGTCCCACCCCGGCACATAAAGCGCATCAAAACCCCGAAGGGTCTTGTATTTCACAATAATGTCTTTCAGAATTTTATTCAGCGCATGCCCAATATGCGTATGCCCGTTCGCATAAGGCGGGCCGTCATGAAGGATGTATTTCGTTTTCGCCTTCGAAGCATTCGCCCGAATCCGGTCATGAATCTTCTCCTGTTCCCACTTCTTAAGCATCTCTGACTCGCGACGAGCAAGGTCAGCCTTCATAGGAAACAGCGTTTCCGGAAGATTCAAAGTATCTTTATAAGATTTTTCTTGGGTCATTTTTCTTAAGAATGCGTCTTTTCTTTATTCAACATCTCAAAAGCTTTATGGGTCGCATCAAAACGGTCAGAAAAATCAATCCCATCTTCCCGCATTTTGACCATTAGTAACTCATGGTATTTTGTTCTCAAAGCGTTCATAAGATCTTTGGCCTGATATTCTTGTTCAGGGATTTCCCTCTCCAGGCTCACCAGATCCGTATAAATTTGGGCGATCTCAATCAGCTTCATAGTTCCTTATTCGCAATCCTGACGGCAATCCGGGTCGCATGTTCTCTATCCTTGAAGGCGATGCCCTGTTCTTTTAACAGATCGATAAACTCCCAATGGAGTTCCGCTCTTTTTTCCTCCAAAAGTTGAAGCACTTTCGGGTTGGTGGTCTTCTCTATCTTTTCTATGATCTCGATGTATTTTTTGGCCGCCTGATACAAATTATTTTTCATTAAAATTTCTTTATGGCGGCTTCGATGAGTTTGTCGAGTTTGGGGCCGGCCTCGTTTGCGGTTTTGATGATTTCCTTGATGTCGCAGGGTTCCAGGTGGTCGGGGTCGCAAACGTCGGTCACGATGCTGACGCCCAGCACTTCCATGCCCATGTGGACGCCCACAATCACTTCGGGAACGGTGGACATGCCCACGAGGTCCGCGCCCCAGGCACGCATCATGCGGTATTCGGCGCGGGTTTCGAGATTCGGGCCGGTTACTCCAATGTACACTCCCCTGCGCACCGGGATTTTCAGTTCGCGGGCCGCTTCTTCGGTAAGCCCGGCAAGGCGCGCCGAAAAAGGCGCGCACATGTCCGGAAAACGCGGGCCCAGGCGCTCGTCGTTAGGGCCAATTAAGGGATTGGCGCCCATAAAATTGATCATGTCTTCGATCAACACGATTTCGCCTTTGCGGTAAGCCAAATTCAAACCGCCCGCGGCATTGGAGACCACAAGCGCTTTGGCTCCCAACTCATGAAGCACGCGCACGGGAAAGGTAACTTCCTGCATGGAGTAACCTTCATAAAAATGAAACCGGCCTTCCATGACCGCGACTTTTTTTCCGGCCAGCGTTCCGAGCAAAAGTTTTCCCGCATGCGATTCCACCGTGGATACGGGAAAATTCGGGATCGCGGAGTAATCGATTGCGAGTTCCGGTTTTACTTTTTGGGCCAGACGGCCCAGCCCGGTCCCAAGAATAATCGCAATCTCCGGTTTGAAATCCGTTTTTTCACGAATAGCCGCCACCGACTCTTTCAAAGAGTCCACAAGCCCATTTTTACTTTTCTTGCTTCGTTTCATTGCCATAAAAGTCCTTTTCAAAGTCTACGGTCTGTGGTCTCTGGTCTGTAGTCTGTAATCTCATCCTCCGGCGCCAAATCGAAGGGCAAGCATGAGAAAAAGCCGGACCAGCACGCGATTGGCGAACTGCAACAGGAAAAATGCCACGAGCGGAGTCAAATCCAGCATTCCGATCTGAAGCGGAAGGCGCCGCAGCGGTAAAAGAATCGGGTCCGTGACCTGGTATAAAAACTGTACCACACTGTGATACGGATCCACGGGAAACCAGGAAATCACGATCCTTGCAAAAAGCAGCCAGTAAAGGATTTGGCAAATACCGTTAATCAAATAAGCAAAACTTTGAAAAAATTCCCCAAGAATAAACATGTCTACGCCCCTTTTGAAAGTTCGGCCCCGCGACGGTGCGCGGCGGCAATCGCTTCGCTGAAAATTTTTCGGATTTTTCCTTTTTCTAACACATTCAAAGCGGCTTCCGTTGTGCCGCCTTTCGAGGTCACCATGGCGCGCAATTCGGCGGGAGACTCTGCGGCACCCTGGGCAAGCAGTCCTGCCCCCAATGCGGTCTGGACGGCCAAAAGCCGGGCCTGTTCCCGGGAAAGCCCTCCCCGCATCCCTTCCTCTGCCAGCATTTCCATCAAGAGGAAGAAATAGGCCGGCCCGCTGCCGCTCAAAGCTGTCACGAGATCAAAATGTTTTTCCTCAAGCCGCAACACTTTTCCGCAGCCGGAAAAAATAGTTTCAGCGGCCTGCAATGCAGATGAATCTTGTCCGGTAATGGCCGTGATCGATTCCCCGACTTTCGCGCCAAGGTTCGGCATGGCACGGATAATTTTCGGAACCAGCCCCGTCGCTTTCCGGAGACTGGCCACCGGCGTGCCGGCCAAAATCGAAATCAAAACATGTTTCTTTTTCCAAACACCGGTAATTTCATTCGCTGTTTGCACAAGGTCCTGCGGCTTGACCGCCAGAATCACGCATTCGGATTTTTTGACAAGGTCCTGGTTGGAAGAAGCCTGAACGGCTTTCCATTTTTTCGCAAAGGCCGAAGCCTTTTCTGTAATTTTATCGTAAACCGCGACTTGAGTTCCCGCGATCAACTTCTTTTTGAGAAGTCCTTCGAGAATGGCGGTGCCCATATTGCCCACGCCGATCAATCCGACTTTTTCTTTGATTTTCATTTCTTTCTTTCTCCAAAAACGGCGGAACCGATGCGCAAAAGGTTCGAGCCTTCTTCAATCGCGATTTTATAATCCCCGGACATCCCCATTGAAAGGATGTTCCATTGGTCCGCGGGAAATTTGCAGGCCAGCCGTTTGAAAACGTCCGCCGTCGTCCGGAAAGCTTCCCGGATCTTATTTTCGTCCGTGGTATTGGGACCGATGGTCATCATGCCATGCAACCGGGTCTTCAGATTTTTGACCTGATCCGCAAACGCTTCGGCTTCTTCCGGCAGCATTCCGGACTTCGTCGCTTCGCCGGAACTATTCACCTGGATCAGGCACGGCACCCGATCGATTTTTTTCAATTCCGCCTGACTGTCGATTTCCTGCGCCAATTCAAGGCTGTCCAGCGAGTGGATTAACGCTGTCTCCCCCGCCACCAACTTGACCTTATTGGTTTGTAAGTGACCAATCATATGCCATTTGATGTCAATTGGCATCTGCCTTTTTTTTTCAACCAGGTTCTGCGCCCGGCTCTCACCGAAGTCACGGGCCCCCGCCTCGTAAGCTTCCCGGATCTGCTCTTCAGACACGGTTTTGCTGATCAGAACATACCGGATGCTTCCCGGATCGCGACCGGCGCCCAGGGCCGTTTCCTGGATCGAAACTTCAAGCCGCTGAATGGCGGTGCGAATATCTAATTCCAGGCTCACTTCGTGCCCGCGGATTGGGCAAGAGTCTCCATCATCTGGAAAAGAGCCCGAATATTTCCGCGCGCCACCAGAAAAACCGTTTTTCCATTTTCTTTCGAGCCGTAATAAGCGTCCTGCGTTCCATCTTCCCGGCCGATTTTTAAAACTTCCGCGCTTGCTGAGCCGCCCCATAACTTAACCGAAGGAGACGCGATGGAGAATCCAAGGTCCTGCCGCGATGCCTGTTCCTTGTCCAGAAAATCTTTCACATACAAATCGGCAATGGCTGCGAGCATTTCGTCGCTCTGCTTTTTGGGAACGGATTTCCCGAGAATAGGGATCGGTTCCATCCAGAACCAGTTCTGCCCTTTTTTATAAATTTCGTAGTCCGCATTTAAAGTCCGGATATGGATCTTGTTGATTTCATTCAAAGGGGTCTGGAATATCTGCTTAAGCCGGAGCGAATAAAGACTGCGTTCAAACGCTTTTTTAAGGTCCGCCTGCACCAAAAAATATTCTTTCTCCCCTTCCCATCTCGCAAAAACAAATTTGCCCACGGGCGAACGGTCGCCGAGATAAAGGTAGCGGCGCTGGCCCGGCTCGGCCTCCACCCCGATTTTGATCGAGGGTTTTAAAAGCCCGTATTCGTCCCAGTCACGTTCCGGGAAAAGCCGGCGCGCTTTGGAAGAAAGCTTCAAAGCGGTCGCAAGGCCCTCGGTCATCATCGGATCCGCGGGAGAAGAAATCGGAAAAGAAATCCGCCATTTGCCGTCTTTTTTTTGCAAGGTGACGGTTTCTTTCTTGTCGAGATTCTGGATTTGCATCCACTGGATTCCTCCGTCGTTCAAAAGAGGAAGAACACGGAGCGGCACGTTCGAAGGGTCGGAAATGCCCGGCATGGTTGCCGGATTCAAGCGCACATAAAGCGCGGCGACGGCGAGAAACAAAAAAGTAAAGGTGACGGTGATGGAGGTTTTCACGTGGTCTTTTTTCTCCGGAGAATATTGAAAGACCCTGCGATTAAAAACAGGACCGGAGGAAGCACCGTGGTGGAACCGAGCAAAACCGTGCGCTGGAACTGATTGAGAAAAAGGGGCTTGAATTCCGGATTGCGCGGCGGGATCTGCACAAACCGGGTGTCCTTGGAAAGCCAGTTGACGGAATTCAGCGCCAGATCACTGTTTGCCGAAAGCCCGTTGTAGGCATTGGTCACGAAATCGCTGTCTCCGATCACCACCATCCGGCCGGAAGCCGCATCCGGTTTTCCTTCGGCATTCAATTTTTCGATCGAAACCATCAGGCAAATCGGGCCATTGATATCGGCTTCGGCATTGAAAACCGCATCGCCTTTTTCAAGCGCAGCCAAATTAGTTTCAGCCCAGCTTCCGGAACCGCTCAAGGCCAGGGGCGTTATTTCCAGGGTCTTGGGCGCTTCGGTAGAAGGCTGGACACTGCGCGCTACGGGAAAAAAAGTCGGTTTGTCAAAATGAGCAGTGATGGGATGATCGGTCACATACTGGCTGATAAGCGGCACCAGAAAATCTCCTCCCACCAGCCGGCTCATCTTGTCCACAATCACATCTTCGCCGAGCAGCACCCCGAAGCCTTTAAAAAAATCACGGAAAGATTGTCCGGTTCCGGGATCCATCGGGTCCGCCATGAAAAAGATGCCCTTTCCGTCCACAAAGGCTTTCGCGAGAAGCGCGTATTCAGGATTATCCAGGTCCCGGTGCGGGCCCGGCACCAGGATCACGTCGCAAAAGGAAGGCACCTTGTCCCGCGAAAGAATGATTTCATGGAGTTCATAATTGGCGGCACGTAAAATATCGCCAAAAAGTTTCAGGCCCGCGCGGTCTTCGTTCTTGATCATGGCCTCGCCATGGCCGGTGGTAAAGCAAACCCCGTATTTTTTGGGAGACCGGATGCGCAAAAGCGCCGCTGTGAAATTTTCCTCATTGGGCTGAATCACTTTTTCGCTCCTGCCCCCATACTGGATGATAAACGTATAAAATTTTTCGATTTTATACCGGTGGGCCAGGCTCGGCACGCGGTCCGGATCATAAAACCGGTACCGGAAATCCGGGTGATGCAGCTTGCATTCTTTCAAAAAAAGCTCCACATTCGCGCGGGCAGGATCGTCCTGCGGATAAAAAGCAAGCACTTCGATTTTATCGCCGCTAAGGGCCTTCAAAAGGCCCGTGGTGTGCGCTGAAAGAGAATAAAGTTTTTCATGCGTAAAATCCCAGCGCATGTTGAAACGCCCCAGGATTCCCATCACCATGGCGAAAGTAAGAAAGAGAATGATCGAAACGAAAACCAATTGCAGCCGGACAAAAACGTATTTCACGTCCTTACCCTTTCCAATTGCGGGTTTCGATGGCCCGCAGGGTCAGAAACAGAAAATACAGATGAAAGAAAATAAAATAGGCGAGATTGCTCAAATCAACCACGCCCAGGGTAAAATCCCGGTAATGCGCAAGCGGCGAAAGTGCCGCGAAGAAAAGCGACCACCGGCCGTCGGTCACGCCGACCACCCAGTCAAAAATCCAGAAAACCACGAGCAGGCTGAACGTGACGGCGGCGCTGACAATCGGATTTTCTGAAATCGCGGAAACAAAAAGCCCGAGGGAGAGATAAGCGCTGCCAAGAAGCCAGAAGCCGAGAAAACCTCCCAGCACCGGCCCCCAATCCAGGCTGCCTCCCGCCCACTGGATGTAGAAAATATAAAAAAGGGACGGCAAGAAAAGCAGTTCGAAAAACCAGACCATGCCGAGTAATTTTCCCCACACGATTTCAAAATCCGACAAAGGGTAGGTGAAAAGCAATTCCAGCGTTTCCTGTTTGCGCTCTTCGGCAAAAGCGCGCATGGAAAGAATGGGGACGAGAAAAATCAGGATAAATGCCAGGTTCAAGAAAAAGGAGCTGAAAACAAACCGGGTGAGGCCAAGTCCCTGCACTCCCTGATACGCATTCTGGGAGGCATTCAGTGAAATTTTGGCAAAGCTCAACACCAGGATGGAAAAGAAAATTCCGGAGATCAAAAAATAAAATACGAAAAGCAATACGCCTATCCAGGAGCGGAAATAAGAGGCCAGGTCTTTTTTTGCAAGAATGAAAGCGCCGGTCATGGGGTTTCACCTTCATTGGTGACGATTTTCATAAAAATCTCTTCGAGGCTCAACCGCCCCGCGCGCATTTCAAGTAATGGAATTTTATTCTCGACACAAAGCCGGCTGATGACGGGGCGCAAATCCTCGGCCGTTGAAATCATGATCGAAAAGGCGGTCTGCCCTTCTTTTTCCTCAAGCCCGGTGACGCGCTCCACTCCGGGCAGCGATTGAAAAAGACCGGCGATTTCCGCGGTGCGGGCGCTTCCTGCCTGGACCACCACACAAACTTCGCGCGTTTTGTTCAGGCCTTTTTCAAGTTCTTCCGTGGTGCCGCTTGCCACCACGCGGCCCCGGTTCATGATCAGGACCCGGTCGCAAAGCATATTCACTTCGGGCAAGATATGCGTGGAAACAATCAGGCTCCGGTTCTTCCCCAGATCGCGGATCAAACTCCGGATTTCAACCACCTGCTTCGGATCCAGCCCGTTGGTGGGCTCATCCAGCACAAGCAATTCAGGGTCTCCGATCAATGCCTGGGCAATCCCGACCCGCTGACGGTATCCTTTGGAAAGAAAGCCGATGAGTTTTCGCTTCACCTCCCAAAGCCCGCATTGCGTGAGTTTTTCCTCGACATGTTCTTTTCTTTTTTTGCGCGGCACTTTTTTGACCGCCGCCACAAACTCGAGAAACTCATCGATCTTCATGTCTCCATATAAACTCACGGATTCCGGCAAATAGCCAATCCGCTGCTTGGCTTCTTGCGGATGTTTGAACATTTCAATTTCGCCGATCCAGATTTTTCCTTCGGCCGGCGGAAAAAAACCGGTCAGGATACGGACCGTGGTGGTCTTGCCCGCGCCGTTAGGCCCGAGAAATCCCAGCACTTCCCCTTGCCGCATTTCAAAAGAAACGCCGTCAAGCGCCTTGAAACTGCCGAAGTTTTTGCTGATATTCTGCACACGAACGCTGATTCTGGACTGCGACACGGCTTCCACAGGCTCGATTACTTTAAGAGGCACGGGAATGGACCCTCGCAAATTTTCGCTTGCCGCATTGAATAAGGATGGGTTTTGATAAATCGACTTTCGCCGCCGCAGGATCGACCGTCACTTTTTCATTTTCCACTTTGACGCCGCCCTGCTCGATCATCCGGCGGCCTTCATTCATCGTCTCCACCAGTCCGGCTTCTTTCAAAACATAGACCAGCGGAACCGCAGTCACTTTGACGGATTCCTGGAGATTGATTTCAAGAGTTTGAATGTCCTGCGGGACTTCTTTATTTTTAAAAATACGGTCAAATTCCTGCCGCGCCTCGCCCGCCGCCTGGCGCCCCCAATAAAGGGCCGTGATTTCTTCGGCAAGCGCGGCCTTTCCTTCCCGTGGATTCTGATTAAACTCCTCCATCCAGCGGCTTCTCTCCGCAGGCGGCACCGCGGTGACATATTGAAGATAAACCGCAAATAGACGGTCCGGGATGGACATGATTTTCCCGAACATTTCTTTGGGAATTTCCTGGATTGCAATGGCATTGTTAAAACTCTTGCTCATTTTCCGCACGCCATCCGTCCCCTCGAGCAAAGGAAGCGTCATCACCATTTGAGGCGTTTGGTTCCAGACTTTCTGCAATTCCCGGCCGACCAGCAAATTGAATTTTTGGTCAGACCCACCCAGTTCGAGATCGGATTTGACGATGACGGAATCATAGCCCTGAAGCAAAGGGTAAAGGAATTCAATGACGGCGATCGGCTGATTGGCCTTGAAGCGTTTGTGAAAGTCATCCCGCTCCAAAAGCCGGGCCACGGTATATTGCGAGGTCAGGTGCAAAAAATCAGCGGGCGTCATTTTGTCGAGCCATTCGGAATTGTAACGGACTTCAGTTTTGCTTTTGTCGAGGATTTTGAAAACCTGGTCCTGATAAGTCAGAGCATTTTGTTTGATTTGCTCAGCCGACAGCATGGGCCGCGTTTCGCTGCGATGGCTAGGATCGCCTATCCGCGCCGTAAAATCTCCGATAATGAAGACGATGAGGTGGCCGGCATCCTGAAACTGGCGGAGTTTCCTGAGAGGCACGGTATGGCCGAGATGGAGGTCCGGACTGGAAGGATCAGCGCCGTATTTGATGCGAAGGGGCCTTTTTTCGCGCCGGCTCAAGAGAAGACGGTTTTTAAATTCCTCTTCGGAAATAAGATCAATTACCCCTTCCGACAGGGTTTGAAATTCGGAACCGGGATCAGGAACAGACGGCAATGGGCAACTCTCTCGTTGGCAACTGGTTAAGTGCGTCATTCTAACAGGGAATAAAAACCCCGTCAAACAAGGTAAAGCAGTCACGCTTGGATCTTGGCGGCATAATTCCTAGACTGCACGGGGTCTTGCTCGCGCCGTCAAGGAGGGAAGCTTCTCCTGCGGCACCGTTCGGAGCATAAATCTGATAT
>CAYGIT010000057.1:0-15552 GCA_964349955.1 uncultured bacterium | reverse complement strand
GGTAAATGGAACATCTGGGACTTCGGACGGCTTGGTTCAAAGATCAAAGCGAAATCCCATGAAATCGAGGAAATGAAATGGGAGGGAGAGCTGAAGGTACGGCAATACGAGCGCGAGATTCGAAAAGTCTTTCATCAGTCGCGGGCCGTTAGGGAAAAAATCAGGCTAACAGAAGCTCTTATCCAGGAGCGTCAGGAGATCTACAAGAACGAAAAAACGAGATTGATTGCGGGCGAAAAAGGAACAGGGGAATTGATCGATTCCTTCATCGCGCTTGAAGAAGCAAAAATCAAAAATATCGAGGCGGTCACCGAATACCGTCTCCTTCTTGTCAAACTGGGAAGAAAGACTGATTTTGAAGCGTATTTACAAGGCATTGAACCCGAAGAGCCGGCAGCGCCCTCGCAGTACGATCTGGAGGAAGAATGAAACCGGCCAAAGTTTCCCTTCCGAAATGGCTCGAAAATTCAGATAAAAGAACCTCTCTATTCCTGGGCACCGTGGCGTTTATGACACTCCTGGCTGTATGGCTCGTGTCATCAACGATGGTGATGACCGATGAAACCTTCGTTTTGAGCCTTGCCTGGATCTTTGGTTTCGGGTTTCTTTTCTTCAACGTCGCATACCTGTTTTTGGTAAGCGCGGTCCATCCATTTATACAAACACCCATATTAAAGGAAGACTACGTTAAACATTTCCCAAAGGTGGCTTTGGTTTATCCGATCCGCAATGAGCCTTACGGGTTGTCGGAACGGATTGATTATTCCTTCTCCGGGAACAAGTTTCACAATGTCGATCTTTGGATTCTTTCGGATTCCGCGGAAGAGTTTGTCCCTTACGAGAATAATCTCGTCGCAAAGCTTGAGAGGCTGCACCCCGGCCGTGTGTTTTACCGCAGAAGGCCACACCCGGTTGAGCGTAAACAGGGCAATATCGGAGAGTTTCTTCATGCTCATCCGGAATACGACTTCCTATATATATGTGATGCGGATGGTATGGTTCCGAAAGGCACCGTCCTCAAACTGCTTCGGAAAGCAATACATCCGGATAACCAGGACATTGCGATCTTTCAGGCCTTCGTCAAGATCGCTCATGCCACCACTTGGTATTCAAGATTTGAAAGAATCGGGACCCGCTTTGCCCAAAAGTTAAACTTTGTGACGGTGCAGGCGATCTTTGGCCGCACGATTTCGTTTGGGCACCATCATCTTGCGCGTACCAAAGCAGTATCAAAGATCCGGCTGCCAAAAGGACTTCTTTCCCATGATAACTGGGATACGGTCCGTCTTGATCAAATGGGTTACCGGGTCGCTTTTTGTCCGGATGTTGAGGCCTTTGATGAAGCGCCGTCCAACTACCTTGAAGCGAAAGCGCGGGCGAGCCGGTGGGCGCAAGGCACGCTCCAGGGTATCCCGCTTTTATGGGAGCCGAATGTCACCCTAGCTTCACGGTTCCTGGCCGGCTACGGAATTTATCTTTACCTCGCGGATATCGTCTTCTTTTTTTGGGTCCTGCTTGGACTTTTATCGCACTCCTCAATAACCGGAGAACTCATTCATTTCCAGGTAGATTCGATTTGGGCCGGCCTTTTCACAAACCGAATTCTTAAATGGGTACTCCTTTTCAGTCTCTCCGTTGTTTTTTTTCATAAGACCGTCATTCTCCGGACCTGGGAAGATGTCCGCCATTATTTTTATGAGCTTATTATTTCAACGCTCATTACTCTCAACAACTTCATTTATAGCCCGCTTGCCATTCTCAGCATTCCTTTAAAAAAACTCAACTGGCGGCCCATGGCAAAAGATCCCTTCGCCACGGTAGATCTTGAGAAGACGGTGCGCTCGCTCTGGATCGGAACAGCCTGCGGGTTCTTTGGTCTTTATTTCTGTACCCGGCTTACACCTTACTTCGTGTGGCAGGCAACACCGATTCTGATCAGTCTTATTTTTTCAATTCCAACGGTTTATTTCACAGCCAAATCAATTCCCATGAAATTGAGAGGCTGGATCTGATGAGGAGGAACAAAAGCAATGAGTGACAAGCAGACAAACGAAAAAAACGACAAAGAGCAAAATCCAAATGCGCAGGAACCCTCTCTCTTTGAAGAGAAAATGGCCGGAGGCAGCAAATGGAAAACTAGGGTTTTTCTTTTTGCTTTGATGGTGGTCGTTGGGCTTGTTTTCTGGCCCAAGGGTCAAATTAAAGGCGAGGCGCTTGTCCAAGCAGAGCGATTTGCTCGGATTGGTCTGACAAGCTCTGGAATCTTAAAGGAACTGGTCCATAAAAAAGGAGATGTGGTTCAAAAAGGAGAACTCTTGGTGCGATTTGAAAACCCTGAACTTTCCCGGAAGTTTGAAGAACGCAAGCTAGCCCTTGAAATTTTGAATCACGATAAGATCCGCCTTCAAAAGCAAGTCGAGTTTCTTGCCAAGGACAAAGACCGTAAAAATATTCTCTTTGAAAACGGGGTTATCGGCCGCCTTCAATTTGAAAAAGCCAGTTTGGATTATGAGCAGGCTGAAGAAGAACTCGCCATACGGCTGAAGGAGATTGAATCTGCCGAAGGAGAAGTCCGGTTTTTAAAAGGAAGAGTGGAGTCGCTTGAGCTGAGAGCGCCTTTTGACGGAATGCTTCTCACAGATCCAGGCATCACTATCGGAAATCTGCTTAAAGAAGGCGATTTCGTTCTCGAGTTTGTAGATCCCAAAAGTTTCTATCTGGAAACGCTGGTATCGGAAACAGAAGTTGAAAGAGTCCGGCCGGGGAGCGCGGTTAAAGTGCGCTTCCGGGCTTTTTCCTGGAAAACATATTCCGGCGAAGTGACGAATGTCGGGCCGCGGACAACGGAAGAAGTGGAAAAGGTGTTTCAGGTCAAGCATGTCATCCCCTGTGAAATCAAGCTGAACGAACTGCCGGTAAACACAAAGTATGGGATGCGTGCCTGGGTGAAGATCAGTGGCAGCCGGAGCAGCAGGCCTAAGCCTCAGCCATCTGTGCAGAAGGCTCCAACGGAGGCAATCGAAAGATTCATTAATCCCAAGGTCCTTGAAAGAAAAATTCAAAAAGGGAAATCAAATCAAAATGCAGACAAATGAAGAAGCTGTACTTTCCAATCTTGCAAGGAAAGCCGGTGGGGGAAGAAGGGTGAAAGATTTGAGAGAGTTTTTTAGCACATTCCGGGAAGAAGACTCGCAGCATGAATCAATGCGGCAGCTTATGTCGGGTGATGAAAGGCCGGCAGCCTGGCAAGGAGAGAGTTCAAATGAAAGAAACGGGTTTTAATTCGAATGTCAATTTTTCAACGGAGGATCCATTCAGTATGAACGCAATCATTCTGGCCGCCGGGTTTGGAACCAGGCTTTACCCGTTAACGAAGTTCAAGCCCAAAGCGCTTCTTGAGATCGGAGATAAAACAATCCTGGATCATTTAGTCGAGAAGCTCGAGATCTCTCCACTCATCAAAGAGGTCATTTTGGTTACAAATGGCAGATTTGCTCTGGATTTTATGGAGTGGGCAAAGAAAAGGAAGCCCATTAATAGAAAGCCAATCCGAATCATTGAAAACAAAGTATATGAGCCGGAAAAAAGATTCGGCGCAGTGCAGGACCTGAATCATGCCATCCAATCCGAATGGCATGATGTGGATGGCTCCATCGTCCTTTGTGGAGACAATTATTTCGATTTTCCGCTAACTCACTTCATTAATCTTTACTGCGCCGGGCACCGCGATCATGCGCTTCTAGGTCTCTATGACGTGAAGGATCTTGCCCTGGCCTCCCAATACGGCGTTGTGGAGGTGGATGAACATAATCAAATCATCGGGTTTCAGGAAAAGCCAACTGCGCCCAAGTCAACCCGCGTCAGTATGGGAGTCTATTACCTGCCCAGTAAATTCAAGTTGAGACTATTTGAATATCTTCAACTCGAAAAGCTTAATCCGGACATGATCGGCGATTTCTTCGCATGGCTCAGCCAAAAAGAAACCCTGCACGGAATCGATTTTGATGGGACTTGGTTTGATATCGGCAGTGTCCAATCCTACGAAGAAGCAAGGAGGCATTTCAATGTCAAAACTGGCTCCTAAATCCATCGCGCTTCTCATTCTAATACTCTGTCCTCTCGTTCTCATTGCCCAGAATGCAGAGAGCGGAAAACTCTCGATTGCTGATTTCGATGAGGGAGAAGCAATCGGTCTTTTCAGCGTCAGTTCACGCAATCCAATGGATGAGGAGCAATGGATAAAAATGAATTGGGAGCACGATGACGCTCTTGGAAAACCAAACGGTAAATCGCTCCGGCTTGATTATGACGTGGATTCGAGCGAATCCGCAAAAGCGACGTTTTGGTTCCGGCTGGAAAATCAAGACCTCTCACCCTATGACACGCTGCACCTTTATTTAAAGGGATCTGAAGGATCCCGCGGCAACGTGACTCTCCAGTTTGTAGATGGAAATTACCGCACCTCGCCTTATGTCATCGGCCGGATCGAAGAGCGTTGGAAAGAATTCCGGGTTCCTTTCAAACGTTTTACGCGCATTACGGATTGGTCCACCATGCGAGAGTTCGACATTGTTATTGATGACATCAACACAATCCCAAAGGAGGGCTCGCTCTGGGTGGATGAAATTAGCGTTTCATCCAGTAGTTTGAAATAAACAAAAAAATTTTCGGGAGGATATCTATGGATAAGGATCTTAAAAAAATCATAAATGATTTGAAGCCGTCTAAGCAGCATTCTGAACAGGAAAAGCAGAAACAGATTCAGGAGATAACTACAAAATATGTTGAGAGTTGTCAGGATCTGCGCACGGAACTCGAATGGTGTATTGGAATGCTTCTTTACGACCATTCAATGAAAATGAAACAGGATAAGAAATCGCAAAAGGAATTTTTAAAGCGAATCGCCCGTTTGATATCAAAACAGCTGGGTGAAACCTGTTCTCAAAGGGAACTACAAGACTGTATGGACACATACCTCGCCTATTCGCTGGAAGAAGTAATAGCTGGGAGATGGATCAAGGATTATGACTTCCGGAACTATGAAGAATTGAGACCGGAATTCTGCGCTGCAAGGGAAACTCTCATCGAAAAGATAACGGCAAAAGGGTGGTGATACCCACATTACGGAGCCTGCACAGTTTAACCGCTGCCAGGGTACCGCAGTAATTTTTACTTAATGAAAGGGAGGGCAAGGAATTGAAATCCAAAATAGCAGAGAAGAAGTTTTTGTTAGAAAAGTCGCCGGCTCTTGCAAAGTCATCTAGGGAATACTCTGAACTTGTTCACCAAATTTCATCTCTGATTGAAGAGGGACGAAAAGCCGTTGTCCGGCAAATCAACACAGCTCTTGTCGTCACATACTGGCTTATGGGGCGGCGCATCGTGGAGTATGAACAGGGTGGAGAATCGAAGGCGCGGTATGGGGAAGAATTGCTCATTCAGCTTGCCCGAGATTTGACAAAACGCTTCGGGAAGGGCTTTTCCAAAAGCAATTTGTTCATGATGAGGGCCTTCTATCTGGCAAATCCGCCTGAGAAGAATTTCCAGACACTGTCTGGAAAATTACCGGACGAGAAGCAAATATTCCAGACGCCGTCTGGAATATTGCAAGCAGCATCCAAGGTATTCCCTCTCTCATGGTCACATTATTGTCTGCTCATGCCAATTGAAGAGCCGCGTAAAAGGTCCTTTTATGAACAGGCAAGCATTCAGGGACATTGGTCCGTCCGGCAGCTTGACCGTGAAATCAACGCTCTGCTTTACGAAAGAACGGCCCTTTCAAAACGAAAGGAACTCGTGCTTGCCAAGGCGAATAAAAATGCCATCGTTACGAAGCCCGAAGATGAGATCAAGGATTCCTACGTTTTGGATTTTTTGGGGCTCAAGAATGAATATTCAGAATCAGATCTCGAGGATGCCCTGATCCGTCATCTTGAGAATTTTCTTTTGGAGCTTGGCCGCGGGTTTACCTTCGTGGCCCGGCAAAAAAAGTTTGTGCTTGATGGAGATGAATATCGTATTGATTTGTTGCTCTTTAACATCTCACTAAATGCCTACATAGTTTTGGAACTCAAGCTGACGAAGTTCACGCATTCCCACGCCGGCCAAACGAACTTCTACGTCAACTGGGTAAAAGAGAATGTTTTGCCTCGCGCAGAAAATGATCCGATCGGCATCATCCTTTGTTCAAACAAAAATAATACTACGGTCAAGTATGCCACGGGAGGCCTTAATAACAAAATTTTTGTGTCCAAATACTTGCTTGAACTTCCCAAACCCGAAGAGCTGCAAAGAGAACTGGAGCGGGGGAGAGAACTGTTTTTACAAAATCAATCTAGCCGTGAGTCCAATCCTGATCAGATCGAGAAGACTCGGGGAAATCAGGAGAAACAATGAAGAGAACAATCGTTTGGATTATAGGTTTGATAGTGCTGTCGGGATGCGCGACGGCGAAGCTTTCTAAGGGGCCGGATCCGGCTGTTTTGATTCATCATGACGAGATCGCCCCCATTGGAGTAGCAACCGCAATGGACGAACGAGATAGCGAAAAAATCGGGACCATCGGCGCAACGTCGATTGTGGTTAAGAAAAATGATCTGGTGGATTTGGTGGGAAATCATTTGGTCCGCTACATCAACGAGAAAATCGGGTTAAACGTGGAGCGAGTCCAGGTGACCGACAATGATTCCATCAAATTAGTTGCTACGAAGAACAAAGTGGAAGGGGTAATTGTCCTCAGAATCAAATCGCTCAAGATGTTTTCTATAGATGCGCTATTGCAGCCAGTGGAAGTGAATTTGACCCTTGAGTTGGTTGTGTTTGATGAGGCGGGGCAGGAGATTTATCGCAGAATTGCGGACGGTCATTATGCGAAGCGGATCGGGATAACTGTGGTGGAGAAATCAGCAGGCGAATTGGTAGAAGCGGTTGTTAAGGAGACTTTAAGCCAATACGTCAAAGACTCGGAATTGAAAAAGATCATTGCCAAGTTTAAGTATGGAACGCTCGGAGGAGCGATTGCTCAAATCTTTTAAGGAGATTTTCATGTCAAAACATCAGTTTATTCAAGGAGTGGCAATTCTGCTATTAGCGGTTCATTTCGCGGGTTGCTCGACGCTTTTCGGTCGGCATCAGGATGAACAGCTCGTTTATTTTGATGCGAATGTTCCAGACGTCGAGGTTGTATGTGAAGGAAAACGCGCAATAACCCCAGGAAGCATTGCGCTCCGCCAAAGTAAAAGTCATGCCTGTCTTGCAGAGAAGTCCGGTTATAGAAAGGAAGTCATTGAAATCAAATCAGGAACATCCTGGGCTGGTTTTGCAAATTCCTTTGCCCTTAATACGGCCGCCTGGGGTTGGTGGACATTCGGAATAGGAACAGGGATTGGGCTGCTTGTGGATTTCCCGTCGGGGGCCATGCGAAATCTCAAGCAAGAGCATGTTGATCTCAAAATGAATCCACTTCATGAATCTAAAACCGAAGCCGAGTCGCAGAAAACTTAAGCGAGTGGTATTAAGAATCTTTCCCAAATTCAAATACAGGGAAAGAGGTAAAGAAAGAGAAAGGAGAACGAAGACGATGAAAAAGAGATTGATATTCGCCGCCATTTTTCCAATCTTGGCGGTCATGACATTGACGATTTTGAATTCCAAAGCAATGGCGAGCGGAAATGAACTTGTTATTGCTGATTTTAATGCAGGTGAAAAGCCCAATAACATTGGAGGTGACTTTGGTGCCTGGGACAAAGATCCGGATGACAGCACCCAAGGAACAAAGCTGCAGTTTGTATCTGATGATGCGTTGGGAGATCCGTCCGGCTATGCCGCGCGATTGGATTATGATGTCGATTCGCCGAGTCCTGCATACAACGGCTTTTGGATGAAGCTGCAGAGTATTGATGCAACGCCTTACAATACTCTTACGTTTTATGCAAAAGGGGACGTCGAAAAAAGTTATACAAAGCGCATAAAAATCGAATTGAAGGATGGCAGCGAAAAGCCGGCATCGTATGTGGTCGGTAATCTCACGGAATCATGGCAAAAGTTTTCCATCACATTCGATAAATTTCGTCGGATTCAGGATTGGAATGCTTTGAAAGAGTTTGTTTTGGTCTTCGATGATATGACTTCAAGGCCAAAGACCGGAGCAGTTTATATTGATCAAATTGCTCTTGAGAAACAATAAGTAAAGACGATTTTGATGACTTCGGGAGGGCATACCAGAAGTGCGGTATGCCCTCTTTTTTTTTCAAAAAGGAGGTGCTCAATTATTATGGAGTGGAGAAGATGGGGATTAAAAAATAACCCCTATGCGCTAAACGAAATTAATGACACGACACTTGAATTGTTTATGGGGCGGAATAGCGAAATCAAGAGCTTACAAAATGCCTTTAATGGGATTAAGCGCGTCATTTTTTTAGAGGGTGAGCAAGGGATTGGCAAAACATCTATCGGAAATTTTTGGCGTTATTCTTCAATGCAGAAACGGCTCTGCTTCACCCCATACCCCGAAATCCGTATTGCGCCTGAGGCAAGCTTTTATGTTTTCGCAATGAAAGCAATTGAAGCATTGAATTGGAGTCTTTCTCAAAGCCATCCTTTTATATCCAGAGACGCGGAATTTAAAGCGCATGAAAATAAATCAAAGGAACTATTCAAGCCGTTTATGGGGAGCATGTCGCCGGATATAGCATCATTTTCAGATGCGGAAGACCGGTATTTGTATGATGCTGTCAAAGAGATATTCCTAAATATTCATCACATGATATCGAAATTAAATTATGAATTTGGAACTGTAATTCAAATTTCTTTTGCTGGGTTAAATGAGAGTTACCTCAGCAAAGAGGCCGATGATTTTAAGCGGAAATTATGGGGGTTATATTTAATCGAAGGCTTTCGATGGATATTAATTGGAGAGCCGCTGTTTCAGGAATGGCTTTTTCATTCCGAATCGAAAGTTCTATCTACCGATTTATACAAAATTTTGATCACGCCGTTTGATTTACCGCAGATCCATGAACTTTTGCAGCGAAGGAGAGACTATTTGGCATTGAGTCAAAATGCACAGCTTCCCATGGCTCCCGAGGTTATCGATTATTTATATGGATTAAGCGGTGGAAACTTGAAGAGGATTTTGTCAATTTGCGAAAAACTGACAGAATTATCGGACGGTTCCCAAGAGTTAGATCTTAAATTGGCAAAACCGATTCTGGCCAAGTATTTTCAAGATGAAATTCGACGGCAGTGGCAACTCACACCAGCGGCCTTTGACATCCTAAGATTTCTCATCAACGAAAAGGGCGCATCTCCAGGCTTAGTTGCAGATCGGATGAAAAAATTGCGGCCCAATATATCTAAAATTCTTGTCCATTTAAAAGAAGCCAACCTGGTTAGATCTGAAGTCAAAGGTCGCAACAGGATTTATTATCCGACCATGGAGGCGAAGATTGCATTTTCATGAGGAATTAAAGAGTTGGAGGAAGGTCGAGCAAGATATGAGAGCCGCCGGTTATCCTGAAACGCGGATACAAAAGGCTAAGGAATCCTACTATCAAGGCATATACTTTCTGCGCCGGGTGTTTCAACGAACATTTTCGAATGACGGGGAGGAGACTGACACAGCCGACCATGATAAGTAATGTATAAAACTGTATAAAAAAATCAGTTGCCGTAAGCAATCTAAAAATGGTATTCTTTACTCTATTATTAGGGAGAGCGCATGGCTCAGAAGCGGTATAATCTTACCGAGGCGGCTCAAAAGATAAAGGTCCACCGCTTAACGCTTTATTATTGGATAAAACGAAAATGGATTTCGCCTCGAAGAGACCATCGTGGATATCCCGTTTTTACGGAAGCGGATTTGGAGAGAATAATCCGATGGCATAATAAGATTGAATAACCTGGAGAAAGAGATGCGCGTTGCGATTTACATAAGAGTGAGCACTGAGGATCAGGCGCGGGAGGGGTATTCGCTTGAAGTCCAGAGTGAATATTTGCTGGACTTTGCAAAGAGGGAAAATTGGCAAGTCTATTTTCCTGACGGCAGTGCCAAAATCTATGAAGACGATGGCTATAGTGGCTACTCGCTTGAACGCCCGGCTTTCGAAGCGCTAATGAATGACGCCCGCAATAAAAAATTTGAACTCATCCTCGTATACAAATTAGACCGCTTCAGCCGTAGGCTCAAAGACATTCTGAATATTTTGGATGAACTTGATAATCTTGGCATCCAATTTAAATCGGCTACGGAGCCGTATGACACGACAACCAGTGCTGGGAAGTTGATGATTCAGCAGTTGGGCAGTTTTGCGGAGTTTGAAAGAAATCGCATTATAGAACGCGTGGTTCCCGGAATGATCAAGGGAGCACAAAATGGACAATGGCAAGGGGCACGATATGCGCCTTTTGGTTATCGTTATAATAAAGAACTCAAAAAATTGGAAATTTGTCAGGATGAAGCAAATCTCGTAAAAGATATTTATAAAAGATATCTCGCTGGAGATTCTGGATGCAGAATTGCTGGAGTTTTTTACAATAACGGTGTTCGCAGTCGAAGTGGGGGAAAATTCCATTCAAAATTGATCTGTGATATTTTGAAAAACCAAGTCTATCTCGGAAAATTAGTATGGAATAGAAACCGCTATGATACTCGCAAAAAAACAAAAAATGGAACTGGCAAGGGATATCGCTATGTCAAGAATGCGCCTTCTCAAGCCATAGAAGTTGATGGAGCTCATGAAGCTATAATCGACAGAGAGACATTCGACCTGGTGCAAAAAAAACGCGAAACCAATACCACGTATAGAGGTGGTTATACGCGGTATAAAAATAGAATCTATTATCTTTCGGGCCTATTATATTGCGCAGAGTGCGGAATGAAATACCACGGCGTTATGCTTGATGCCGATCATAAAAAAACGATAAAAAAGCCGTGGTATCGGTGCCTTTCGAAAAGTTATCCAAACGTTGTGTGCAAAAATCCTCAAGTAGGCGCTGAGAAACTCGAAAAGCAGTTAATCGATGAATTTTTATATCCCATGGCCATGGGCTTTCCGCTTGAAGATGCGCTTGATGAAATATGCGGAGAAATTTTACTTAGACAATCAATAAAAGAGCCTATTGAACACTACACCGTTCAATATGAGCTTAAAAGAAAATGCTTAGATCAGAATATAAAGCAGCAGTCTGAGTTATACGACTTATACACAGGTAACCATATCAACATAGAAGTCTACAAGCAAAAAGCTGCCGAACTTCGGCAGGTGGAAGCATCACTTCAAAAAGACATGAAAGCTTTAAAATTGGCTGTTATTGATCGTGAGCGTGGTGTCGAACAACGAATTCGGACGCAATACTTTTTAAAAGCTTTAAAGGAAGGGAACTATCAATTTTCAGAAAATGACAAAAAAGAGTTCATGCGTATCATCTTCAAAAAAATAGTTATCCAAAACAAGGCAATAGTTTCCAAACAGGTGGAAATTGGCGATCCTTGGAACTTCTTTTATATCAGGGGGTTAGAATGTCAGAGGAAACAGTTATCCCAAAACAGGAAAATAGAAAGCTCCGTGTCAGTATTAAAACCTTCGGTTGCCAGATGAATATGTATGACACCGAGGTGGCGCAGGGATTGCTCCGCGACGCCGGGTTTGATACGTCGAGCACTTATGAGGGCGACGGGCCGCGAAAGCCAAATTCGGTGCCGGATGCGGATGTGGTATTGATGAATACCTGTTCGGTGCGTGAGCATGCGGAGGAACGGGTGTTTGGCCGCCTGGGAATGTTGGGCAAGGCCAAGAGAAAAAATCCGGATTTGATTGTGGGGCTGATGGGCTGCATGGTGGAAGAGCATAAGGAAAATCTTTTTAAGCGCTTCCCTCAGCTTGATTTGATGGTGGGCACCCGGAATATCAAAGAACTGCCTTCATTAATAGAAGAGGTCCGTCAAACCCGCCGCCAGGTTTCGAAAATCAAGCAGGATGGGATTTCGATTGAATACACTGATTTGATCCAGCGTCAGGGGACTTATCATGCCTGGCTGCCGGTCATGACGGGCTGCAACAAAGTCTGTACCTTTTGCATTGTTCCCATTACCCGTGGCAGCGAAGTCTCGATGCCAGCCCGCGAGGTTTATCGCGAGGCGAGCCGGCTTGTGAGTGAGGGCGTGAAATGCATTACGCTTTTGGGGCAGAATGTGAATTCATATAAAGGCGACCAGAGACCAGAGACCAGTGACCAGAAAATCATTAATCAAAAGTCACGAGTCACGGGTCACCGGTCACTAGTCACGACTTTCCCGGAACTCCTCGAAATGCTGTGCCAGATCGACGGGCTCGAAAGAATTGGCTTCACGACTTCCCATCCGCAAGATGCGACTGAAGAACTTTTTCGTGTGATTGCCCGCAATCCCAAAATTTCCCGGCGCTTTCATCTGCCGCTTCAATCTGGCTCAGACAGGATACTCAAGCGCATGAAGCGGCTTCATACTTATGCGGAATACAAAGAGAAAATTGATTTGATGCGCGCCTTGATTTCGGATGTTCTTGTCACGACCGATATTATTGCCGGGTTTTCGGGTGAGACGGAGGCGGATTACCAGGCCACGATTCATGCCCTTGAAGAAATCCGCTATGCGGGCGCCTACATTTATAAATATTCGTTGCGGCCCGCAACTCCGGCCTCAAAACTTCCCGATGATGTGCCGTTAACTATCAAGGAAAAGCGGAATCAGGAGCTTCTGGAAATCCAGGCCCGGATCAGCCGCGAAATCAACCAAAGCCTGATCGGACACACCGCCGAGGTCTTTGTTGAAGAACAAAATCGTACGAATAACGCCGAAGTGGTGGGCCGGACGAATGCGGATAAGAAGGTGGTTTTTTCCGGTTCGAAGGACCTGCTCGGCCGACTTCAAAAAGTAAGGCTCGAAACCTTACACCGCGAAACCTTTTTCGGGACACCCCTTATTGTCCCTCCCCTAGGGGTTGACACTCACGCTCATTTCTGATACAAAATCGCTTCGCCATTCTATTTAACTCGATTTGAAATACATTTAATCCTAGGTGATTTTTGGTCCAGATTGCTCGTAAAAGACTGCCCGGCTGGTTCAGGCGTTCTGTGCCGGTGGTATCCGCAGAGAAAACCCACGATATTTTAGCCGAGTACCGGCTCAATACGGTCTGTGAATCTGCGCTTTGCCCTAACCGCAGCGAATGCTATTCCCGCAAAACCGCCACTTTTATGATTCTCGGCAATGTCTGCACACGCCGTTGCGGGTTTTGCGCCATTGATTCCGGTCGTCCCCAAGAGGTGGAGGCTGATGAGCCGCTCCGGGTTGCCCAAGCCGCGAAAGCCCTGGGACTTGAATATGTGGTCGTGACTTCCGTGGCCCGTGATGAAATGCCGGATGAAGGCGCGGGGCATTTTGCCGAAACCATTGCCGCGCTCAAACGCGAAATCGCGGGAGTTCAGGTGGAAGTATTGACCCCCGATTTTCACGCCCGGCCCGAACTGATTGCCCGCGTGATTGAAGCGGGGCCTGCGGTTTATAATCACAATCTCGAAACTGTCAAACGGCTTCAAAAGAAAGTGCGTCCCCAGGCCTCTTATGAGCGTTCCCTGAAAGTTCTGGAGACGGTGAAAGCCTTGTCGCACGAAGTCCTGGCCAAAAGCGGAATGATGCTTGGATTAGGGGAGACCCGCGAGGAAATTTTTGAGGCTGCGCGGGATTTACGTGTGGCCGGATGTGAAATTTTAACGCTTGGCCAGTATTTGGCCCCAAGCTCGGAACATTTGGCTGTCGAAGAATTTATTTCTCCGGCCGCTTTTCAAACGATTCGCGAGGATCTCATGCCACTGGGGTTTAAGGAGATATTCGCCGGGCCTTATGTGCGCAGCTCGTATCATGCCGGCGAAACATTTTTAAATGCAAAAGCATAAGCTCTGAAATGAGGAGGAAGTAAAAGATATGAAGGACGTGAATTTGGAAGGGCTCGGCAAGCATATCGAAGAAGCGACCATTCAAACCTGGTTTTTCGAAGAAGGCGACATGGTCAATGAAGGCGAGGACCTTGTCGAGCTTTCAACGGAAGAAGGTACCGCGGTGATCCCGGCGCCGGCCAGCGGAATTCTTGCCGAAGTTTATTACGATGAGGGAGAAGTGGTGGCCAAAGGCGAAACACTTTGCACCATTGACGATGATGCCGCCGAAGAAGACGATGATGAAGAAGATGACGACGAAGAAGATGATGATGACGACGAGGATGATGAAGAAGAGGCCGATGAAGACGATGAGGAAGACGATAAAAAATAGAAATAATTCCCGTCCCATCGGAGTTTTTGATTCAGGGCTTGGCGGCCTTACCATTGTTCGTGAAATCCGGCGCGCATTACCCGGCGAAGACATTGTTTATTTCGGAGACATGGCGCGTCTTCCTTACGGCACCAAATCCCGCGAGCAAATTCTCGCCTATTCGATTCAAAACACCCTTTTCCTGCTCAAACACAAGGTCAAGGCGGTGGTCATTGCCTGCAACTCGTCGGCCAGCGCGGCCTACTCCTTTCTCAAGCGGCATTTTAATCTTCCAGTCCTGGATGTGATCCAGCCGGCGGCCGAACAAGCCAGTGTTCAAACGCGCTCGGGACGGATTGGCGTGATTGCGACCCAGGCGACGGTCACGAGCAGGGCGTATGAAAAAGCGCTCAAAGAATTGAATCCGCGGTTCAAGGTTTTTGCCGGCGCCTGCCCGCTCTTTGTCCCCCTGGTCGAAGAAGGCTGGTTTGACGGGAAAATCACGGAAGGCATTGCCGCGACTTATTTGAACCCGTTGCTCAAAAGCAAAGTCGATACACTAATCCTGGGTTGCACGCATTATCCGCTCCTGAAAGAAAGTATCCGGAAAGTCGCGGGCCCGAAAGTCCGCCTCGTCGACTCCATCGAACCCACGGTAAGAAAACTGGCGATGCTCCTCGATACAAAGGGCCTTCGCGGTCCAAAAGTCCGGAAAGGGGAGATGAAAATTTTTGTCAGCGATATGCCCGGTAATTTTGTCCGTCTCGGCGAGGGCTTTCTCGGGGAAAAACTCAAATCCGTAAAAGTGGTGCGTCCCAAATGAAAAAGAAGGCGGTTTGTCTTTTTTCCGGAGGCCTGGACTCCACCACCACGCTGTATGCCGCGCGCGCGGAAAACGAAGAATGCATTGCCCTCACTTTTCATTACGGCCAGCTCCACTCGAAAGAAATCGAATGCTCTCAAAAAATTGCGCAGGAACTTGGCGTTGCTCATTTTTTAGTTCCGATTGAGCTTCCGTGGAAAGGTAGCGCGCTTCTGGATTCCGGCATTCCAATGCCGGTGGGTCGCACGGAAAAGGCGATGCAAAAGGAAATTCCGGTGACCTATGTGCCCGCGCGCAATAGCATTTTTTTGACCTTTGCGGCTTCTTGCGCCGAAGCTTCCGGCGCGGAGTCGATTTATATCGGATCCAATGCGCTGGATTACAGCGGCTATCCGGATTGCCGCCCCGAATATTTTGGAGCGGCGGCAAACATGATCCGGCTTGG
>CAYGIT010000056.1:0-15876 GCA_964349955.1 uncultured bacterium | reverse complement strand
GCGCAAGGCCTGCCCCTACAATTATTCTCGAGTCATTTTGCTTTCTACCAAAACTCCGAAAAACGTGACGCCGCATTTATGAAAAATCTCGGCATCTTGATGCAAAAAAAACGGGCGATATCGGCTGTCTTGGTCGCCGGCGGTTTCCACACCGAAGGGCTGATCCGCCGCCTGAAAGACCAGGGCATTTCTTACGTGCGTCTGATGCCGAATATCCAATCTATCCCCGAAGACACCCATTACCGCGACCACATGAAGGGCGACGTCTCCTGGAAAAAATACCTGAAAGCCGAAAACGGCCGTATCAATCTCTACAACGCTTTTGTTCGTGGCACCCGCGATAAATTACTTGCCGGGTTGTCATCCCCGAATGTTTCTGTCGGGGATCCGCGAGCTGCCGACCCGCGCCTTTTAAAAAATTGGCGCGACCAAATCATCATCGACCTCGCCAACAAGAACAAAGTCGAGCAGGCAGGCCGGTACACAACCTTCATTGATGAAGCCGCAGGCATCGCCCCCAACCCGCGCGAAAAAATCCGCGCCGAATGGATGGCCAATATCGAACGCTTCGCCGACGGCCTGCGCTCGCTCCAGGCCAACGGCCAGCTCACCCGCGACAACCTTCTGAATTTGTTAAAACCTTCCACCATTACTACTGCTCCGGTGAGTTCTGGAGCACAAGCGGTTCCTGGTACCAACGTTCCCGGCGACTTTTTCACCCGCAGCGAATGGCGCGAAAACCCAGTCTCCGGTCTCGTCGAAGCGCCTCGCTCTGAAGAACGGATTGCTCCTCTTGCCACAAAATCGGAAGTGCGGCCAAAAAAGATTGAACTTGTGAAAGGTCTTGACTCTCAAAGCCCTCTTGGAAAAGCCCAGGCGATTGCCGCGGAGATTTTTAAAAATAACCAGGAATATTCGAGGCTGCTTGACACCTTGATGAAGCTAAGGAAGCAACCGGAATTTGATCATACGAAAGTCCAAAAAAGTGAAAAAACACCGCTGGAATATTGGGAATCTTTCAAGAAAGAAAGAGCGAACGAACTTGGGATTTCAGAAAAGGAATTTGAGGAGCAATTCAAATTCAACGCTCAAGTGACCTTGATTCCCACAACCGAGTCTTTCCGCCGCCATATTCTTAAGGTGGATGTGGGCGGAGAAGAGCCCGTTTACCTCCAATTCAAGATTCCCGGAGAAGAACTTGTGGAAGGGCAAGACCGGAGTATTGTAAGCGAGAATGATTTTCTAATCCCTAAGATGCGGGCTGAGGAGTTGGGAGAGAAGTCCCGCTTTGCTCGTCCTCTTGCAATGGTGGAGGCCTCCGGGACTCTACGCAATTATTACGGCACGGAGAAGGAGAAGAATTTCGACGCCGAGGCGGGCAATCCTCTGCGCGCTGTCCTTTTTGAATACCGGGATGGCAAGCGGATGCAATTCTCAAGTGGAAGTTTTGTCCAGTATGGAGAAGAAAAGGTCTTGATTGGCAAACATCTTCTGGAAAAAATTCTCGCGCGGAGGAGACAATCCGGCGGGAATGATAATGAAGCAAGCTTGAAGCAGGAGATAATCAGGGAAGCGATTCAGGCCGGAGCGCAGGTCCTGGATTCTAAAGCACCTGTATTGCCTTTCTTTGTGAATCCTGACAAACGGCGGACCAGTTCCGAATGGCTTGCTCAAGGTAAAAAAAGTAACCTTTGGACTCAGGAGACGGACTATTCACCTTCCAATTTTTCGCTTGCCGTGGATGTTAAGGGAAACGTTGAAGTTATTGTGGAAGGAGATTTTGAAAACTCCACCCTTCTTCAGGAGTCTCCAAAAGGGCAAAAGTCTGAAGAGAATATCCCGTCGAAGGCCGGTGAAACCCTTTTTTTAAACGGTCCCTACGACTTGAATCCCCGGCATCTTGGGCAGGGAGATCATCAGATCGAGCGATTCTTGGCGCTTTCGGATCTCTTTGGCTATCTCGTTTCCCAACTCATGGGCAAGTTTGGTCTGGAAAAACAAGTCAAAGATATTGATACAAAAGCATTATTTGATGTGGATCTCACGCCAGGCTACGGTATTCCTTATAGCGAAATTTTTTCTCTGATGATTCCTGATCAACAAGGCCAGCTTCAACTCGCTGTCCCGTATCTTTTTCCTGAAATCCGCAACTCCGTTCCGGCTGAAATTATTCAAAAATTGGAACAAGCAACTCGTGCGGAAATCCGCCTTGGAGTTGAAAAGACGGCGCGCTCGGAAGATCGTGTTGCTCCTTCAGGTGCGGAAAAAACGACAATTTTCCGGGAATCCGGGATTCCTTTCCCTGTCATTGTGGATGATACGCAAAACAAGCCGAAAGGATCTTTCGGCATCGAGGAAGACTACTATCAGAGGTTACTGGCAGAGATTCTGAAGAATCAATCGTTTGTAGAGGATTCGATCAGGGCTATTGAGCCGGGGTTAGAAAATACTTCTTATAACGATATTGCAGCGGTTACCGCTTGGCTTTACTACGGGCAGGGAACGAAAAGGCTGTTTCAAGTGATTGTGAAATTCAAAACAGGGGAGGAGAAAACCTTTCTTTTTGTGACAAATCCTGCGGATCCGGCTGCAAGTGAAATGGTGAATAAATATAAGGAGATTTCCGAAAGGGAGAAGAACTACAACCGGCGCAACGGGATTGACCCGAACGCCCTGGAATTTGCGCATCATTTCGGTAAAGAAACAAGACTTGAATATCTTGAGCCTAACGGACAAACAAAAAGGTATTCCGTCTTCAGTCTCAATTTTCATCCCGGAACTTCTTACAATCAAGTTGGAGACTGGCTGGAAGCGTTGATTGGTCTCCCTACCGGGGCAGGCTTTTCGGATTTTTCTTTTAGTCTATTGGACCGAGGCTTGAACGAGCTCCAAGCGGCAGGGGCCCTTACTGAAGATGAGGCGGGGATAGTCCGGAAAGCCCGGAAAACGTACGATCAGAACGGAAAGACGGATAAGGCCGTTTTGTCTGAAGCAATGACTCTTTTGCAAAACCGGCTTTTTGCTCTTGATGAAGCCGCGGTCGAAGCCCAATTTTCATTTATGAGAAAGACATTCGACCCTGCCACCGGCGCCTTTTTTTACCAGAATGATCCGCGAAGAAACAATATGATTTTTCGAATGGTCGATGGTAAGCCCGTTTTTAAACCGATTGATTACGACGATATGAGGCCGGCTCAACTCAAGGCCCCAAAACAGGCGATCGCGGCGTTTGATATTTTTGAAACCCATACCCAGAATGATACAGTCCGTCCGTGGGTATGGAGTTTCGATACAACGGTGGATCGCGGAAAAGAAAGATTTTTTGAGGCTGCGTTGAAAGGGTTGCGTGAGATAGGATCTTCATTGCTTTTAAATGCTTACAATCAGTATCAAGCTGAACAATCCAGTCAACCGGCAGTTAATTATTTAAGAGTTTTTCTCGGGAATAAAGGAATATTGGGGGCGTTTCGGTCCGTTGCTCCCGCGACTACTGGGGACAAGGCGTTTTATCTTGTCCGCTCCGAATCACGGATGGCCCCTGTTGCAAATCCTGCGGATAAGATTGAAGTGCCGGTTGCTTTGGCCCAATTCATCAATGCCTATAAAGCCCTTCAACAGGCCGTGGACAAAGTTTATATACCCAAACGGGAAGATCAAAAAACGGAAGCTGAAAAAGCTCTTTACCGGCTATGGATGATCTTTCACTCGGGTTCAACGCCGCTTTTTCGAAGAATTAAAATATTGAATACCCTGATGCGGAACGACCCTAAAGAAGAACAATATACGCTTTTCAATAATGGCCCATCCAAGGATTGGTATGCTCTTGCCTATGTGATTTCTGGATTTTTTAGAATTAGCAAAAAAAACGGATTGCGAGATACGGAAATTTCGGAAGATGCCCTAAGTCACGATTATGAAATTCAAGAGAGAGAGCTTACGGTAGCCGAAACGTTACCACGTAAGGATCTTATGAGTAGCGAATATAAGTTTAAGCCGGTTGATGGCCCTGTAGTAACTATAAATGCGAACCTTATTGAAGATATCAACGTTAAGGAGCCGGATTATAGACTGCCCATAACAATCGAAAAGGATGAGGCTGATAGCCTGCATAAATTTTTAGAAAGACAAGATCTTAAAGGCACTCGTATCAAATTCAAAACGGCATACTCTCGGCCCCGCTCCGAAACGCGGGCCAAGAAAACAAAGGGAAAGGCGATTGAGGACACAATTAATAATATAGAAGATACGATGATAGAAATTGAGGTCGGAGCGCCTACCCCGCGGCCATCTAATATGGATGATGATATGGTAGAAATTGAGGTTGAAGAGGAGACCCCAAAACCAAAAGCGGCGCCCCCGAAATCAAAGGCAAAAGAAAAAATCAAAAAGCAGGAAAAGGAAATCCCAAGATCGAAGACGGTTCAGGAAGCCACTCGAAGGTTTCAGGAATTTGTTGCGGAGGCTTTTGTCGGCGATCAAGCGGCGCCTGCGGCTGAAAGGGCAAAAGAATTTGTAGCTACTCTGGATGATGAAACAAGCAAAATGTTGATTATTTTTTTAAAAAAGAAAGGGTATATACCGATAAAGAACTACTGGCCAATAGTCTTGAATACCCTTTTCGATTATCCTCCCGGAGACAAAAGCGGTAATTTTAAAAGAATAATGTCCAATCTTGCCCAGAATAAAGAGAGAGCGACAGGCCGTCCTGTTGAGTTTTATACATCGGATATGTGGAACCGTGCCGTTTTAAAGGCTTTGCTGACCGAAGCGCAATTATTTAAATTTGGTGAGGAACAGCCTTACAACGATATAGTTACAAAAATCCTTGCCTATGTAGACGGAAAACCCGTCACAATTAATGGCGAAACTAAAACTTTTATCGTGACGGATATCGGGCGATTTCTTCAAATAATGACAAAAAAAGGAAGGCTCACGAAAAAATTGTCTCAAGACAAAAGTAAAGAAGGGATCGAAGCCCGTAAAAAAGAGCTTCAGGGGGTTTTGGATCGTTTGAAAAAGAGTGAAAAGGCATTTAGAGACAAGGCTACGCCCAAACCCAGGAAGGCCACAAAAAAGGAGATCCCAAAATCGGAGGCGGCACCGCCGGCTAAAACTCCAAAACCTGCACCCGCCAAGCCTGCAAAACCTCGAAACAAGATGGTTGTGGAATCCGTGAAGTTTCCGAAGAATTCAGACATTCCTGACGACGACCCAATGATGAAGTTTGGGTTGAGTACAATCGAGCGAAGATATAACAGAATGACCAGACGTTTGGACGAGATTGAAAAGAATAATGAAAGTCTGGAGGATTCCGAGAAGCCTGCCGCCTGGAGAGATTTGGCGGAACTTATGCTGGCTGCCATAGATCGCGAAAAGCTGATGAAGGATTTAACAAGGTATTTTAAACTCGAAACTGACCCGGAAGCCCTCAGAGTAGCGCGCATTCTGTTGGCACAAATCAGTGCGCGGCTTATCTACCATTATAATATGGCCAAGCTTGCAAACAAAAAGGACGATCTTGAGTACCGGATGGTGGCACAGATTGACGCTGCCAAGGAACTGTCGAAAGGTAACGATGCGGAGGGGAAAAGAATACCCGCGAGTAATGAAAGCGAACTCATTAGTGAAGCCTTGAAGGCGAAAGAAGCTTTTGCCAAAGCCGCTCGAAAATATGAAGATAAAGAAATAGCAACGGGATGGAAATTTTTTTGGAATATTTTCAGTTTTAATTTGAGAGATCTTTTATGGGAAGACTTTAATAGCATTTATGAGAATGAAAATTCCACTGCCTGGACAAATTCGACGCAATTGAATAAGACGCTTGATGATCTTTGGACCATCAAAAAGGCGCACCCCTATGTCGATTTAGAATTGATCCGATCCCTGGAAGCCTTCTATACTTCCGTCCGCCGCGTTGCCGATCAGTTGGAGCGCTCCGAAGCGCGAGAGGAGAAGACCCAGCAAGCCAGGTCGGAAACCCGGAGGGTGGCCGCCGTCGAAGCTCCCCCGGAGACTCCGGCGGTGAAAGGAATTAGCGAAAAAAACAGGGAATACATTAGGGCGGGGTGGAAGCAGGTAGAAATCCTGGCCCGAGGAACACGGCTGACTCCTCAAGGAAAAGAAAAGGTAAAGGCAATGATGAGATATTTAGCTAAACGTTTAAAAGAAATCGAGGAATCAAACGCAGAGTCAGATAAAGACGAAAGGCAGATGCTTAACGGACTTCAGGCATTCTTTGCTATTTATGCAGTGAAAAAAAATCGAGCGACGTTGAAATCGGAAAAAATGAAAGATTTGGTGCGTAAAGTATGGAGCAACAATTTTCGTGCTAAACAAAAGATTGACGATATTAACCCGGAGCGTAGCATCAACCAGGAAAATAAATCTTTGAAGGATCTTTTAGAGCAATACCTGGAAACACAAAAAATTACGATTGTGAGGAACCCCAAGGAACCTTCCGAGCAATTAACTGAGCAGCCTCCGGCGAAGTCTCCAGATGACATGCTGCAGGTAAAGGCAAAGGGAATAAGCGGGCAAAATGACGTCATTAGTTTGTTAAACGAACTTGATCTCAATGCCAATGAAGAGACTCTTGAAAGGGTAGGGGCTGCGCTTGCTGCTCTTTTAGGCGGAAATGCCTCGGCTGTTGGCGAGTTTATTGCGGCTTTGCAAAATAGGAAAGACTTAGCGTTGATCGCCAGGGCATTAATTCCGCATTGGGGAAATATTTTGGCTTTATTGGAAGCGGCGAAAACTCAAGATCTTGCTGATCCCGCGCCGCAAAAAGCAATTGATCTGATTTACCCTGAAATTATTCTGGGATGGGCCCGCAGCGCTGGGGTTTTGGATGAAATCATCAAATTGGCGGCGGCCGGGAAAAATGCTTCGGACATTGCGGCTTCTCTCAAGGAGACGCACAATCTAGAAATTAGCCAAGATACAATCCGTGAGATTCGCACGATACTGCAAATTCCTCCGGTGAGTGCTCCCCAAAATGGCTCAAGTATCGAAAAAACAGAAGTGAGAAACAAATTCATGGAATGGCAGAGAAGATATAAGCAGGCAGTAACTGACAAAAATCCAGAAGAAGCTGCGCGGTTAGCGTCTAAACCAGTGTCCCCGCAGGTAAAGGAAGCGGGGCATTCGCCAACCGTAGAAACTGCGAACGACAGGGCTAAGAAATTTATAAAGGAGCTTTTTGCGCAGAGTTCCGAATCAAACGAAGCCCCAGTCGTCGATGAGTTTATGGGAAAAATACAATCGAGCGGCCCTATGAAGGATGCGATATTGACGGAAGTCGTGCAATTATTAATAAATAGCTTTGTTAGCGACCCGAACGCGTATCCGACGAAAGACCTCAGAATCATGCTGGCCTTCATGCGAATCGGTGAGGCGGCTATTCCTGCCTTGATCAAGGCTTTGCAAGGCCAAGCCATCGTTCAGCAGGTTGGAGCGGCAAGAGCTCTTTATAATATGTGGCCCGAAAATCCAACGCAGGCTTATTTAGACACGGTCCCGGCTTTAATAGGCGAGCTGAAACCAAATATCCATCCCTCGGTATTGAAAGCTATTGGTCGGACAATCTTGAAATTCGCGCCGGAAAACGAAGGTTTTATCGATCATTTTCAAGCATTCCTTGGCCTTAAGGATGCGCAAATTAGCAAAGCCGCCAGCGAGGTTTTGGCGGAGGCTGTTCGGGCATCAACTCGTGCTGCAGATGCCATGATTAAAGCGGCAAACGATGGGTCAAGCCCGATTCAGAAAAAAGCCTTGGAGATTCTTACGAATATTGTGGAGAATCTGAAGCCCATCACTAATACATATGTAACGAACGATAAAGTTCAAAAAATGGCAAGTCTTTTTATACAAATTCTAAGCCAAGTTAAGGCTACGGGGCCCGTTTTTATCAAAAGTTTAAAAAAATTGGATGTTGATGATTTGGAAATTGTCGCAAAAGCCTTTGTGCCTCACTGGAGTACTGTCATACGGCTGATGACCACAGAGATGAATACTCGTGATAACACACTAGAACTTAGGCGAATTCTAGACAAGTTTGAGAATGAGATGATGATATCCCGGTGGCGGAAAAACAATATCTTGGATCGGATTATCGAATTGGCCGCAGCTGGGGACATGACGGCCGAGGATATTGCCAAAACATTAAAAAGCGAACGCTCTGATTTGAATAAGACGGATGTGAATACTTTCACAGGAACAATCCGGACTATACGCAAGGCGCTGGGCATTCCTGCGATTGCTGCCGGCTCAACAATGGGGGGGGCTGCACTTGAGGATTCTGCTAATGAAGGGCAGGCCAAATTCAAAAAATGGCAGAAAGCGTATCAGGAGGAGTTTGCCGGCGGAAAAAGCCGCGAAGAAGCTGCTCGTGCCGCAACGGCTAGGATAGCAGCGGAAGAGACCGCCGCGGGTAATCAAGGTGAAGAAGCGCCGCCAACGCCCACCAATATGTTAGATCAAACGGTCGAATTAGCGCCTGCCCCAAAAACGGTTGAAGCCGTCAGGACGGCTTATCATCAGCTGCGAAATTTGTTTGATCAACTTAGGGGCAGAGTATACGGAATGGTGATGGAGGCTGAATTATCATCGAAAAATGCGAGCGCATTGAATGAGGAAATAAAGCAACTTGAGCTTTCATTGAAAACAATAGACGAAAGATTAGAAAAATTAAACGAAAAAATGGGAGATATGCCGGAAGCTGAATGGATTCGTTTCGTAGGTCAGTTGGAAGTTATTTACGATTCTATAAACTCCGTTTTAAGTGGGTTTGCGGCCGTTTATGAAATTAAAGATAAAAAGGGCGTGCCTTTAACCGGCGGAGCGTATTCTGTGGCGAAAGAAAAAGCTGAAAGGGCATTGAATAAAGTAATCAATGAAGTGATCATTCCTAATACGCGAGCCCTTCTTACTCCCCGCTCCGAATTGCGACAGCAGACGAGTGCGGAAACGGAGGCAGAACAAGTTCTGGCCGAGGTCCGGAAAATGAATGTTTTGGATGAGATCATTCGCCTGGCCGCCGGAGAGGGGAAAGGAGATCAAGAGGGCCAAAAAGTGCAACCAAAGACAGCCGGTCAGATTGAGGATGCTTTGCAATCAGAACACCCGGATCTAAGTATTGATATTCGTGAGATTCGCAATGCGCTGGGGATTCCACCTATTGGCGGGCGTAACGGTTTATTGGGCGCAATGGTTGCCCCTCACGGACAAGCAGTGGAGAGATTTGATCAATGGCGGGAGAGGTATTTTGCAGCAAGAAAAAATGGGAAAAATCCGGAAGATGCAGCACGCGACGCCTCTGGTATGGAAATGCCGCAATCAAAAACTCCAAAAGAGTCATCTCCGTCGAAGGCAGTTGTCAGTACTTCATCTGCCGGTCCGGCTAAAACACAGAAGCCAGTACCTTCTGCCGCGAAATCAAATCTACAATCGCCGTATGTTCAAGCGGTCTCTGAAAGGATTGATGATTTAATCGATGGATTAAAATTATTACAAAAAAAAGATACTTCAGATTATGACGCGGTAATCAGTGCGTACGAACGTATGCTTGAGAATCTGGAGGCTTTAAAAAATAACCCGGAGTTGAGTAAAAAAATGGTCAAGGTCATCGATGTGTTTGTTTCCCGGATGCTTGCAACAGAACTCTATAGTGCCGGCGAGAGCGTCAATTCATTGGGGGATAAAAAGAAAAATAGATTGAAAAATTTTGTCGCGTTCATGAAATTATTCCAGACAGGCCGTAAGGATAATAAAATTTTGGAGACCGACCTTGATTCAATTATCAAGATGACCGAAGTGGCGGAAAAAGAAAGTCCGCGTAAGTTTGCGCGGGCCATCATTCAGGGCAGGATTGACTTCGTGTTGTCCAAACAACTGGAAAGAAGTGAGATCAACGATCAATACAAACGACTATTTGGAAAACTGAATAAATCGCTGAAGGGAAAGCCTCTCGAGGAAGCTCAAGCAAATGGATTTTTTAATATGTTTCGGGACTTTGCGAAGGTAAGGTCCACTGGTGGAGAAAAAGCCACGCCTGCCGTGGTTGAAATATTTGAAAAATATTTGAAAAACAATTTTTCTGAAAAGCCGTTTGCGACTTCTTCACCTTCAGGAAAAGAGGGAAAGGCGACTTTGCCGCCCCAAGCTCAGACAGAGGTTATGGTCGAATATAGGCGCGTATGGAAGTTGCTCCATGGAATTTTTGAGAAAGTGGTCTCTAAAAAGGGAAAAGACAATGAACAAGTAAAGATGCTTCTTAATTTATTGAACAAATTAGGGGAATTAGACGACAAGTTACCAGTTGACTTGGACTCCGAGCAGCTGAAACCACTAGAAATTATTTTGCGGCAGATAGAGTCAGTTTTGGTGCCACTTACGGGTCTCGATAAAAAGGACGGAATTCTTAAGGTGCCCGCTATATCGCTTGATGCCGCCTTGGAAGCGGTCGGTTCGGAAACAAGATTCATCAATGAGAATATCATGGCTCCTCTTCAAACCCTGATCAATGCGATCTCTGCACCCTCCAAAGCACCTGCTGCAGTGGAGCAACCTGCGCCGGTTCTTCTGCCGAAAGCTCCCGTAACGGAAGGAGAATCACAGACTATTCTGCCAGAAGAGGACGTCACCGGTAAGGGGAACGCCGGCGATACGTCCAAGGGAGGAGTTGAAAATAAAACCCTCCCAGACATATCGCCGGAACTTCCTGCGGAACCTGGACCAGTATCCGCTACACAATCTTCTGCCAAAGCGGCGACACCACAGCTTAAAACAGCTGAAGTCAAAGGGAACATCAGACGAGTATTAACGCCCGATAGCAAGGAGCTCGACAGAATTCCGCCGCGAAGTTTAATTATCCCAAATGGGGAGGATGGGCCGTGGGTACAAATTTCCCACCAGGAATTTCGAGATGGGGTGGCTAGAAATGTGTTAGAAGTTACAAAAGTCACAGAGCTGAATGGCAAGGTTACCTATGAAGTGAGATTTGCAGGTGACAATACTGTAAAAAATTTGAGAAGTGAGTTTCGGCAAAGCGCCGGTAATGAAACCGTTGTAAAGGAAACGGCCTTGGCGCTTGTGCCTGAAATGGCGCGGCGGACGGAACTTGGCCTTCCGGCGCCCGTTGATAAGGAAACACTTGCGGGGGATATCTATAAGGAAATCAAAATCGATTTGACGGCTGAAGGGATTGAAAAGTTTATTGAGGCTGTAGAAAAGCAGCCCGATCTTTTATTAGGGGAGATCGCATCGAGCCTGAAAGGTCCGGTTTCGGTGGATAATGTGCGGGCTCTGACGGCGTATTGGATTGGGTTGCTAAGTGAGTTGAAGGACAAGAAAATTGTTTTTTCTGTCAAGCTTCCCAAAGAGCAGGATATTGCGTCTGATAAAAGCATTGGCCTTGCCCTTGAGTCGGCCCAGGCGCAAATTGAGCGGGTAATCTTGATTAATCAGGATGGCGCCGGCCATGAGCTGACGAATATGCTGAAAAAGAACCGTGGCATGGTTATCAGTATCTTGAGAACTCTCGCCAGATTCAACACGGCGACATTGCCAGAGCAATCCTTTCTTCCCGTAATGAGTAAAGAGAATGCGGCGAGTTTACAAAAAGATATTAAGGGGAATCCTAACCTTCTTGGTTTCGGTGTTACGAGTAAGGAAAAGGAAGACGACCCGGTTCTTGTGCAAGCAGAATCTGTTCTTCAGGTCGTTTCGGCCTTGCTTCTTGCCAATTCCGGCGGTAAGCTTACTCCCGATAAGATCAAGGATTTAAACAGGCAGCTTTTTGTGGGCGCGAGCGTTGAAGGCATCCTCCATTATGATGAAGAGAGTGGAGTTGTAAGCATCAACCGAAGCGAACTGCGCCGGTTTGTCGATGAATATAAAGTGCAAAAGGCTGCCGGAGCTTCCGCATAATCCCTCCGGCAAATATCATGATAATCGCCGGGTATTCTGGCAAATAAATTTAGGTTTAAAAATCATTTTTATAGAAGGCCAAATTCGTGCTATTTTTTTACTCAAGAGGTGAAAGATGTCTCCCATTAAAAGCCAATATTTAGTTGACGCGCACGGCGCCCCGAAGGCCGTGTTGATTAACTTTAAAGATTATCAAAGAATGATGAAAATTATTGAAGATATACGGGATGTCCGATTCATCCATCGGCATCAGCATGAAAAATTGGTTCCCATGCAAGATGTTCATCGTCACCTGAAGAAATAGCCTTGTATAGCGTCTACTACACCGCTTCCAAGAATTGGAAAAAAATCTCCTCTTCCCTTACCCGGCTCTTGTGCGAAGCCCCGTATAAATAAAAACTTGTTTTTTATGTATTATATGCTATTGTTTATTTAAAGGATAAACAATAGCATATAAAAGATGATAAGAGCTCACCGCGGCAGTAACCTTCTTGAGCATCCTGCTTTGATTCGTAAGGGGATTTTTTCTTCCCATGAGGCAGCCCGGATTTTAGGCTGGTCCCTCAAAGAAATTCATCCCATTCTTTTCCGGCTGGTGAAAAAGGGAAAACTTGCCCGGATTAAGCGCGGCCTTTTTTGTATTCAGCCTCCGGGAAACTCCGGCCTGACACGCAGCGGTTATTCCCAGAACTGGCTCTTGATTGCAAAAGCACTGGCCGGAAACAATCCTTATTTTATTTCCTACTACAGCGCGATGCAGCTCCATGCAATGACGGGTCAATCCATTCAGACTGTTTTTATGTCTCTACCGGTGCAATTCCGGCTGCCGAATCAGTTGCAAATTCCAATCCATTTTGTAACCATTTCTCCCAAGCGATTTTGGGGCCTTGAAGAAAAATGGGTGACCCAGGAAGCGAAGGTGTGGGTTACTGATAAGGAGCGGACCGTTCTCGATATTTTAGACCGGCCGGATCTAGCGGGTGGTTTTTCTGAAATCTGCAGAGCACTCTGGATGATTCGAAACGATATAGATTCTTCAAAGCTGATTGCTTATGCCAAGCGGTTTGCTTCTTATGCCGCGGCAAAGCGTCTGGGTTTTATTATGGAGGAAATGAGCATTGGCCAGGGAAACGATATCGAAAAATTGAGTCATTTCATAAAATCTTCTTCAAGTTACGCTCTTTTGGATCCCACGGCAAAAAAAACAGGCTGTTATCTCAAGGATTGGCATCTTCTCGTCAATCAGGATATCACTCTGATTAAAAGAAATCTTATAACATAACTGCAATGATCACATACCCGGAAATCGAAACAGAGAGCATTCAGCAGGGGGTTCCCCCTCAAACAATCGAGAAGGATTACCATTTGGATTGGTATCTTGCGGCCCTTTGGTCGCTCAATCTCTTTCCGGCCTTTGCGTTCTATGGTGGAACTGCGATTAAAAAACTTTATGTTCGCAATCACCGCTTTAGTGAAGACATTGATCTTATTTCCGAAGAACGGTTAAGCCCGGAAGCGATTGGCAAAACGCTTGAGAAAGCGCATCAATTTTTGCAACAAGAAGCGAATCTTTTTTATTCCTGTCATCCCGATAAAATTCAGGAAATAGGAACCCAAACGCGTTTTGTAGTCGATTACCGGGGCTTTTCAGAAATAGGCGGCGTTAAGAGGTTTCTTCTGGATTTTGCGCAGGGGATAGAGGAATTGCCTCTGCCTGTTTTAAAAAAACTTATCAGCCCGTATACGGACCTGAAGGACAAGCAAATTAAAATCCAGGCGCTTCCGCTTGAGGTTATTTGCGCCGAGAAACTCGCGCTTATTGTGGACAGGCGAAGAAAAGAAGCCCGTGATATTTACGATCTGTGGTCGATTCTCACCCAAGCCATGGAGTTTGATAGCCAGACATTTATGGCCCGATATGAAAAAACTCTGGGATACAAAGTTGATTTTTCAATTGTCCAAGCCTCTTTTCAGGATTTTGATTTCAAAAATGCCTGGGAAATTCGCTTAAAGCATCAAGTGCCGGATTTGCCCCCTTTCGATGAAGTTGTGTCCAAACTGATTGAAAAACTTAAAGTATTATGGAAAAAAGGCATGTGAAACGGACCCAAGTCCGTGATAAAATGCCGTTCCAGTCATGCTTACACGCCTGTATGTTAAAAATTTTGCGCTGGTTCGCGAGGCCGCGCTGGAATTCTCTCCTGAACTCAATTGCCTGACCGGGGAAACCGGGGCGGGCAAATCCATTTTGATTGATGCTATTCGTTTTGTATTGGGCGAACGCATGGAAATTCCGGCGGCGGCGGGGGAAACCTGCGTGGTGGAAGCTGTGTTTGAAATTGGCGCCGCTCGGAAAAGGGGACAGGCAGGAAAGATTGCCTGTCCCCTTTTTGATGCTTTTCTTGAGCCGGACGAAGATGTTTTGATTTTGCGCAAGGAAGCGCAGGCGGAAGGCCGCACGCGCGTTCTTATTAATAACCGGACCGCCAATAATTCCTCCTTGAAGGAAATCGGGCGGCTGCTTCTCGATATTCACGGCCAGTATGACCATCAATTGCTGCTGGATTCGGCCTCGCATCTGGATTTGATCGACCGCTTTGCCAAAACCGGCCCGCTGCTGGCGGAATATCAAATACTTTTTCAGGAATATGACTTGCTTCGTAAACGCCAGGAAGAGTTGCGGAATCTTGCCGAAGGCCGTGAGCGCGAGCTTGATCTTTTGAAATATCAGATTGATGAAATCGAGCGTGCCGGGCTCCGGGACGGAGAGGAAGAAGAACTTAAAACAGAGAATGCCCGTTTTGGCAATTCTGAAAAATTGCATGAGCTTGCCTCGCGCGTGCTGGCCTTTCTTGAAGAAGAGGAACGCTCGGTCTCGGAATTGCTTGGGGAAGCCTGCCGGGAGGTAAGCGCGCTCGTAAGGCTGGATCCTTCTCTGGAGGAAACTAAAGCGGGTTTTGAGAATGCTCAGCTTGAATTTGAGGAGCTGGCACGGACCTTCCGGGATTACCGTGAAAATCTTTCTTTCGATCCGGAACGCCTTGCGGAGATTGAGAAGCGGCTGGACTTGATTGAGCATTTGAAACGGAAGTACGGCGGTGCCGTCGCGACCGTTCTCGAGTTTTTCGAAAAGATAAAGAAGAAGTATGACGAGCTTTTGAACGGCGAAGTGTATGAAAAAGAAGCGGAGAAAAAAATCGCTCAAATCCGGCCAAAACTCCAGGCTCTGGCGGCAGAACTTACGGAAAAACGGAAAAAAGCGGCTTCGCTTTTGAAGCGAACTATTGAAACCGAACTCAAAGACCTGGAACTCTCCCATACCCGGTTTGATTGCGAAATTCAAAAGCAGGATTTTTCAGCAACAGGCATGGATGCGATTGAATTTATGATCAGCCTGAATCCGGGGGAGGCGTTGCTCCCTCTGAAAAAGATCGTTTCGGCGGGCGAGGTGTCGCGCATCATGCTTGCCATGAAAAAGGCGCTCATGAAAGTGGACCCGGTTTTAACACTGATCTTCGATGAAATCGATGCCAATATCGGCGGCAGGCTCGGGCATGTGACTGGGCAGAAGCTCAAGGAAATCGCTTCGGAGCGGCAGGTTTTGCTGATCACTCATTTGCCGCAAATCGCTTCCTTCGCGGACCGGCATTTTAAGGTCAGTAAATCCGTGAAGGCCGGAAAAACATTTACGGAATACCGGATTATTGCAGGCGAAGAGCGTGTTCAAGAGCTCGCCCAGATGATGAGCGGGAAAAACGAGACGGAAATATCTCGCAAACACGCGAAAGAAATGCTGAATAAGGTGACACGGTAAGCGCCGATGGCATTTACCGTGTCATTCCCGCATGATTTTAGGCGGGAATCCGGAAAAAGTGCTGTCATCCCCGAATGTTTTGATCGGGGATCCATTTTCTTTAAAGACCAAAATGGATTCCCGCTTTCGCGGGAATG
>CAYGIT010000055.1:0-15891 GCA_964349955.1 uncultured bacterium | reverse complement strand
AGGTAAGCCCCCACCCTTTCATTGCTTTCTTCCCGGGCCAGTTTATTCCTGACTAGCACTTCGGCCTGCCCGTCTTTCAAGGCAGCTTTCCTGATTTGATCGACCAAGCGCGAAGCCTCGGTATTTTCAGGCTCGTAAGTAAAAATCTTTTCCGCAGCCGTCAGCGCTTCGTCATACTCCTCGATTTGGAGAAGCGAGCGGGAACGCTCCAGCAAGGCCTGAACTTCAGAGGATTGCTCCTCCCGGTTGAGCTCTTCGGGCACTTTGCTTTCAAAGAGCTCCTTGTATTGGGCCACTTCCTGGTTAATCACTTCGGCAATCAATTGTTTGGCTTCCGGGTCATCGGGATTGTTTTGCAGAATGGCGGAGGCTGTTTTGCGCGCGCGGTAATATTCGCCTTGATCCGCATACTGTTTCGCTTTTTGGAGCTCCGCTTTTGAATCGATGAAGGCGGGACCGGATAAAGTGGCGCACCCGCTGGCTATTCCCAAGATTCCGATCATACTCATCCTTGATAAAAAATTTTTAATGTTCATGTTACAAAATGTAATTTACATTTTGTAATGCACAAAATATAACTTCGCGTAGCCGCCGTCAAGATGTTTTTACAACTTTTTTTAGCATTAACTATCAATAGTGGTCAAATTTGGTTTAACCCCCTATATATTGCGCTTTGGAAAAGAGGATGAAGAGATGTTTCAAGATTTTTCCGAAAAAAACCGATGAACATACAGCACAAAAAAACGTTGCGAGGTGGGCTATGAGAATCAACTACCAGACGCTAATCAACCTGAAATTCAGAGAAGGGATTTCAACTTACGAGCTTGTTCGCAAGTTTCCCGAAGAAATCAACCGGGTGAGCGAAATTGCTCTGCTGGATGTTCCTGAAGGGGTGTTGCGGGAAATTCTGAAGGAAGAGAAGTTGTATGCGCGGGTGATGCGGTTGAAACGGAAATTTTTGAAATAATCAGGCTTTTTTGACCCCGAAGACGCCCATTTTCCGGAACTTCTGATACCGCATTTCCGGTAATTCCTTACGAGAAACCGCCTTCAGCTGTTCTAAAGCCTTATTCACCGCGCGTCCTACATTCTGGGCTGTTTGTTCAAAATCGCGGTGCGCCCCTCCCAAGGGCTCTGAAATGACATCATCAATAAGTCCAAGCTGGAGCAAATCCTGGGCGGTCATTTTGAGAGCCAGCGCTGCATCGGGAGCACGGCCGGTTTCCTTCCATAAAATAGCGGCACAGCCTTCAGGAGAGATCACCGAATAATAGGCATTTTCCAAAACAAAAATACGGTCTCCTACCGCAATCCCCAAGGCCCCGCCGCTGCCGCCTTCCCCGATGACAATCACAACCACAGGAACCGTCAGAGTGGCCATTTCCTGTAGATTATAGGCAATGGCCTCCGCCTGGCCCCGCTCTTCCGCCCCGATCCCGGGATAGGCTCCTGGCGTATCCACAAAGCAAATAATGGGTCTGCCAAACTTTTCGGCCAGCCGCATGATGCGCAAGGCCTTCCGGTATCCTTCGGGATGCGCGCTTCCAAAACTACGCAGGAGATTTTCTTTGGTGTCGCGGCCCTTTTGATGCCCGATCACGCAAACGGGTTCGCCGGTTGCGTTCCATTTGGCAAAGCCGGCGACAATGGCCCGGTCATCGCTAAAATGGCGGTCTCCATGCAATTCCACAAAATCCTGGGTGAGGTATTGAATATAATCCAGCGTGTAAGGCCTTGCCGGATGGCGGGCAACCTGGACCCGCTGCCAGGGTGTTAAATTGTCAAAAATATCTTTGAGGGCTTTCTCGAGTTTTTTCTCGACGCTTTGAATTTCGCCGCTCAAATCAATCCCTTCGCTGTTTGCGGCCTTGAGTTCGTTGATTTTTTTCTCCAGATCCACGACCGGTTTTTCAAAGGGTAAACAGATGCCAACCGAATCACGGCTCCCAAGGCGGACTTTATCTTTCTTGAATTCGGAGAGTCCCGAGGCTGTTCCCTTTAAAAGTTTTTTAGAATTTTTTTTGGCCATTGTTTTCCTTAATCCGTAATGGTGACTCTTGCGCCCAGAGGGATAATATCATAAAGCTCTTCAACTTCCGGGTTGCGCATCCGGACACAACCGGAAGTGACATGCTGGCCGATGGTTTGAGGTTCGGTGGTTCCATGGATCCCATAGCCGGGATAGTCGAAGCCCATCCATCGCGTTCCCAGCAAATTGGCTGGACTGCCGGGAGGAATAACGGCCCCCGCCTTATACCAGATGGGGTTTTCTTCCTTGCTCACAACGGTGAACTTGCCGGCAGGCGTGCCGTTTCCGCTTCCCGTGGCCACGCGATAATGTTTGAAGGATTTCTTATCGAGATAAAGCACCAGAATATTTTTTGTTTTATTGACCCGCACGGAGAAAACGCCGTTGATGACTTTTAATTTTGCGCCGAGACGCACGGTGTCATTCTTGAGCCCATTGCTTTTTTTGATCAGCGCCACGGTTGTTTTGTATTTTTTGGCGATTTTGGAAAGGCTGTCTCCCTTTTCCACCTGATAAAAAATGCTTCCCGGCATTTCGATGCGCGAAAAAAGCAGTTTCATATTCAAATCTTCATATTCTTTGAGGGTTTGCCGAAGCTCGGCGCGGCTGAAATCCGTGTTTTTTTTGTGCAGGATTTGCTCGTATATTTTTTGGGCTTCCAGGTATTGGCCCTGATTCTTTAATTCATGGGCTTTTTCGAGAGGAAGAGCCGCAGGGTCAACCGCCCCCGTCAACCCCAGCAGAAGGCACGGCATTCCGAAAACAAGGAGAAAAGATTTTTTTAGCATCCTCAAAACCCGCAAAATAAATAAGCGATTAAAATTCCCAGGAATGCCCCGGCAAAAACTTCTACGGGCGTATGGCCAAGCAGCTCTTTTACTTTTTGCTCCGCAACCTGTCCCTTTTCCTCAAACTCATCCAGGATCTTATTGAGCATAATGGCCTGTTTCCCCACACTGCGCCGCACTCCCGCCGCATCAAACATCGTGATAATAGTAAAAATCAAAACGATTAAAAAAAGAAGGGTATGAAATCCATAGTAAAGGCCGGTGACCGTGGCAAGGCTTGCCACGGTGGCGGAGTGCGCGCTGGGCATTCCGCCGGTATTAATCAGCCAGCGCAAATTGTAGCGTTTTTCACGGATGCGGCCCCGGATAAGCTTGATGAATTGGGCAATGAACCAGCTCAAAACAACTGCAAAAATCGCTCTTGATTCGTGGAAAGGGGGAATGAAAGGAGTCACAAAATCATGGCTTGGGATTTGACAAACCTTCCATAATATGTTTTAATTGCATAAAATTATTTAATTTAATGTAAAAGCTGCCTGGATTTCATTATAAGAATGGGGTTTTCAAAAAGCAAGGGGTTTTGACAATGATGACCAAAGTACAGAGCGCCGCATGCCTTGGGATAAAAGCTTATCCTGTTCAAATTGAAGTAGATGTGTCGTTCGGTTTGCCTCAATTTATCGTGGTGGGGCTGCCGGATGCAAGCATTAAGGAGTCCCGGGAAAGAGTCCGGTCGGCCATCAAAAACAGCGGCTACCGGTTTCCCCCTGAAAAAATCACCATCAATCTTGCCCCGGCAGATATCAAAAAGGAAGGGGCGGGTTTCGACCTGCCCATCGCCCTGGGGATTCTTGCTGTAAGCGGGGTCATTCCGCCCGAAACTCTTTCGGAATATATTTTCCTGGGGGAACTCGCCCTTGACGGCTCCATCCGTCCTTTTAAAGGCGCCATTGTGATTGCTTCAGGCCTCAAGGAGGAGGCCCATCCACCCGGCGGTTTCGTTTTTCCAAAAGACAATGCCGCGGAAGCCAGCCTGGAAGAAAATGCCAAAGTTTATCCCGTGGAGACCCTGACCGAGGTTGTCCGCTTTTTAACCAAAGAAATCGAAATCTCTGCTTCTCCGCTTCAATCTCGAAAAAAATTCACCCCTCATCATCCGGAATCCATGGATTTTTCAGAGATCAAAGGCCAGTTTTTCGCCAAGCGCGCGATTGAAATTGCGGTTGCCGGGCGGCATAATTTGCTTTTGATCGGCCCGCCGGGAGCAGGAAAAAGTATGCTTTCGTCGAGAATTCCCACTCTTTTGCCCGACCTGGCTCCGAAAGAAGCGCTTGAAATTACTAAAATTTACAGCGTCACCGGCCTTATTAATGGAGAAACCCTCATTCGGGAAAGGCCCTTTCGTTCGCCCCACCCTTCTATTTCCTCGGTCGCTTTTGCCGGAGGTGGAAGCTGGCCCAAGCCCGGTGAAATTTCTCTGGCGCATGCCGGCGTTTTGTTTTTGGATGAATTCCCGGAATTCCGCCGAGATATTCTCGAGACGCTTCGCGGACCGCTCGAAACCGGAGAAATCACCATCGCGCGCGCCAAGAGCCAAGTCACTTATCCCGCAGGTTTTTTTCTCGTGGCAGCCATGAATCCCTGCCCCTGCGGCTATTTGAGCGATCCCCGGAAACCGTGCCGGTGCTCACCCATGCAAATTCAGAAATACCAGTCCAAGGTTTCAGGGCCGATTCTGGACCGGATTGATCTCCATGTGGAAGTGCCGGCCGTTCCTTTCGAGATTCTTACCAATGCCGAACCCGCGGAATCTTCTGCGGCCATACGGGAACGGATTGTCCGTTGCCGTGAAATCCAAACGGAGCGTTACAAAGAAAGTCCGGTAAAAGTAAACGCATTGATGCGGGCCAAAGACATGCGCCAATTCGCAAAATTAAATAATGCCGCCCGTAGACTTCTCGAAATGGCCATGAAAGAACTCAGGCTTTCCGCCCGCGCTTACTACAAAATCCTCAAAATCGCTCGAACCATTGCCGATCTTGCAGAAACCGAAAATATCGAGGAAGAACATGTGGGTGAGGCCATTCAATACAGGAGCTTAGACAGACAGTGGTGGAGCTAAAATGAATCCAAAACCATTAATCCCGCAAGAAATGATTCGAAACAAAATCTTATTGATCCGAGGCAAAAAAGTCATGCTCGACCGTGATTTGGCAGAGCTTTACAGCGTTGAAACAGAACAAATAACGCGGCAAGTTCGAAGAAATATCGATAGATTCCCGGAAGACTTTCTTTTACAGCTTAAAGGGGAAGAGGTTAAGAACTTGATCCACCATTTTGGCGGATCAAGTTGGGGAGGAACGCGAAAGCCTCCTTTTGCTTTTACCGAACACGGAATTTTAATGCTTTCCAGCATCCTTAATAGCAAGCGAGCCATTCAAGTCAATATCCAAATCATGAAAACTTTTATTCAACTACGGGAGATGCTGGCGAGTCACAAGGAATTACACCGAAAGATCGAAGAAATGGAAAGCAAATACGATTATCAGTTCAAAGTGGTCTTCAAAGCAATTAAAAAATTACTCGCTCCGCCACGCTTGAAGCCCAAACCACGCAATTGGGTTTCAGGCGTAATGCCGGAAAACCCCGGGATTATGCTTAGACATCAGAAGAATTGTTTTAAAAAAGAGCGTGAATAAAGGGAGTCTCTGGAAGGAAAACAGGCCGGGCTGCTTTTTTGTATTTCTTGCTTAAAAGCAGCCCGGCCCTTTTTTTCTTATACTAGCGCTTTTTCGCCGCGTTCGCGGGTGCGAATACGGACAACTTCCGTGATGTCTGAGACGAAAATTTTTCCGTCGCCGACTCCGCCCGTAAAGGCCGACCCTTGAATTGCAGACAGGATTTTTTCCATATCCTGATTAAGGCACACAATCTCCACTTTGACTTTGGAGAGAAATTCTACCTTGTACTGCTCTCCGCGCCATTGCTGGACTGAACCTTTCTGCTTTCCATGCCCTTCAATTTCAGTAATGGTAATTCCTGGATAGCCTGAAGCCTCCAGGGCTTCGCGTACGGCATCCAGTTTTTCAGGACGGATAATCGCTTCGATTTTTTTCATTACCGCACCCCGCTATATTCTTTTTCACTTTTTACTCCAGAAGCAGCTTCCGAAGAGCCGGCTCCCGCATAAATATGCGATTTACGAGTCACAAAGTCAGGGTAGGCTTGATTGCCATGTTCGCCGATATCCAGACCTTCGATTTCTTCGTGTAAGCTCACCCGGATTCCGACTGTGTATTTCAAAAGCAACCAGGCAATTGCAGAAGTGGCAAGCGTAAACACACCCACCGCCACAACCCCGGTAAATTGCGCCGTTAAAAGTTTCATCCCGCCGCCGAAGAAAAGGCCGTTGCCGGTAGTGTTGGGACTGACCCAATCTTCTGCAAAAAGACCGACGAACAAGGTTCCTAATACTCCGTGAATCAAGTGAACCGCCGTGGCTCCGACGGGATCATCGATTTTCATTTTGTCGAAGAAAATAACAGCAGGCACCACACAAATCCCGGCAATAACTCCGATAATGGCCGCGCTTGCCACGCTGACAAATGCACAAGACGCTGTGATAGCGACAAGGCCCGCTAAACAGCCGTTAATTGTCATTCCAAGATCCGGTTTTTTCAGCAACCACCAAGCCATGAAGGTAGAAGCCAGCACACCGGTGCAAGCCGCCATATTCGTGGTAAGACAAATGTGACCCATTAAACGAGGATCCGCCGCCATGGTGCTGCCCGGATTAAAACCAAACCAGCCCAGCCACAAGACCAGAGTTCCAATCATAGCCAAGGACATATTATGTCCGGGAATGGCATTGATCTGGCCTTTGGAACCAAATTTCCCAAAACGCGGGCCAAGAATAATCGCTCCGGTCAAAGCTGCCCAACCTCCGACGGAATGCACCACCGTGGAGCCGGCAAAGTCCCAAAATCCAGATTTGGCAAGCCAGCCGCCGCCCCAAATCCAATGCCCGGTCACCGGATAAATTAAACCGACCAGAATGAACGAGAAAAGAATGAAGGAAAAATACTTGATCCGTCCGCCGACCGACCCTGAAACAATTGTGGCGGCCGTTCCAGCAAAAACAAGCTGAAAGAAAAACTTGGCTGAAAGAGGAATTCCCGTCCAATTCAGGGCACTGTAGACCCCTTTATAGGCATCGCCTGTCGCGGGACTATTGTCCGCGCCGCCAGCCATCAAAAGCCCTTGCAAGCCAACCAGAGGCGATCCATCCCCAAACATCAATCCCCATCCGATAAACCAGAAGGCGACGGTTGAGCAGGCAAATACCACGAAGTTTTTCGACAAAATATTGACGCAATTCTTACTTTGCTGAAATCCGGCTTCTACACAAGCAAAACCCAGATTCATAAAGAAGACCAGCATCCCAGTGACAAGCACCCATATTGTATCTAACGCAACCTTTTGATCCATTGAACGCTCCTTGTTTGAATTTCACACCTCACAAAGCAAATCGCAAGCCAATTCAGGCTAGAAAGGGATGGCTATAGAAAAATTGACTAAAATTTGATGTTTTTTGACTTTTTATTAACTAAACGAGGACTGCTAAATCACATTTTTGAATAGAAAGAGACAAAACTGTAGGCAGACGGGCCTTCAAACAGCACAAAGGCGGTAGCCAATACCCATTTCTGTGAGGAGATATAGAGGGCGATCCGAATCCGTCTCGATTTTGTCCCGCAGTTTACTCACTGTCACATGCAGCAGATGCGAAGAACGGCCCGTGAGTTCGGCCCTCCAGACTTCTTTCAAAATCTTGTGGCGCGTCACGACTTTTCCGGCATTGGCAATCAACAGTCTTAAAATTTCGTATTCGATAGGCGTAAGAGAAAGCGGTTGCCCGGCTAATTCAAGGGTATGCCGGTCAATGTCCATCCGGAATTTGCCTGCCTCTAAAACCGCCAATTGCGGACGGTGTCTTCGAACCACCGCGCGCAAACGCGCGAGCAACTCTCCCGCATTGAAAGGCTTGGTCATGTAATCATCAGCGCCGGCGTCAAGAGCCTCGATTTTATCCACTTCTTGATCGCGCACAGACAAAATCACGATAGGAACAGCAATGCCACGGTTGCGGATTTCACGAATCACTTCGACCCCGTCTTTGTCCGGCAGGCTAAGCTCCAGAAGGATAAAAGCAGGGTCGCAAACCACCGCTTTTTTCAAAGCTTCAGCGCCACTCGCCGCTTCGACTACAGAATAGCCATGAGAAGCGAGCGTGACCTGAAGAAAACGGCGAGTGGCTTTTTCATCATCAACAATGAGTGCGCAAAAAGGATTATCTTGTTTCATAAAGAAAGGGTGAGGTATTTGAGCGCGGTTTCCAACTGATCCGGCCAGCCGAAAAGAATGAGCGTATCTCCCTTTTCCACTAAAGTGTCGGGATCAGGATTATTGGTAATGGTTGCCGCTTTTTGAAGCCCCAAGACAGTCACTCCTGTTTTTCGTCTCAGCTTTATTTCTCTCAATGTCTTTCCGATTAAAATCGAATCTTCCACGACTTTAAAGGGTTGGGTCTTGGGTTGCCCTTCTTTTCTCGGCAAAGGAAGCGCCGGTTCTTTCACCTTGTGATTTAAAAATTGAATCGCGGCTTTGATTTGCCGGGGATCCCCCATCAGCAGAAGAACATCTCCGGGCATCAGTTTCGTTTCAGGCGGAGGATTTGGAACGGCTTCCTCTCCTCGATAAATAGCCACGATCGTGGCCCCTGTCTCGGATCGCAGCCTTAAATCCTGAATCGTTTGATTGGCGGCGGATTCACGGTAGGGCAAAAGAAAATCTTCGGTATTAACCTCCCAGGGGTATTCCTCATGAATGAGTTTGAGTAATTCCTGATGAGCCGGCTCTTTTTTCGCGTGGCCCTGAAGGCTTTCCGGATCGAAAATGCCGGAAATCACTTTTTCGATTCTTTTGTGAATTTTCTGCATGGAACGCCAAAGAAAAATTCCTGCGGTAAGAATAAGCCCTATGACGATGATTCTCAAAGGCCATCCGGGAAGAAAACTCGAACCGATTGCAAGGAAGATCAAACTCGCAAGGATGATTCCAAAAAAACGGAGTTTTGTTTTTTTCTCAGGCGGCATTTCTCCTATTTTCTGAAACCAGCCCGTGTAAAGGCCCAAGACCGTTGCCAAAGGCCTTGGCATCAGCCGGTCGAAAAAACGAATGATAGGACCGGTGTTTTTTATCAAGAAAGGCGTGCTTAATGTGGTGATTCCGGATACAGAGACAGCGATGGGATAGAGATAAGGGCTTGTCACTCCCGTCGTTTCGCCAAGTTGCGCAATGATAAACGAAAACTCTCCGATCTGGGCAAGGCCCAACCCGACTTTCAATGCGGTTTCCGGTTTATAACCCATCAAAAAAGTCCCCAAGGTACAACTGAAAACTTTTCCGGCAATCGTCACCAACGTCATGATGAGGATCAACCACCAAAACTGAATCACGGTCTGCGGGGAAAGAAGCATTCCGACCGAGACAAAAAAGATCGCGGTAAACATATCCCGGATGGGTTCGATGTTCCGGACAATGTCTTCCGCCTGTTTGGTTTCGGCAATGACGGCGCCGATGAGAAAGGCCCCGAGGGCCACTGAAAAACCACATTTGGCGGCAAGCAGGGACACCCCGAAGCAAAGGCCTAATACCGTAATGCCCATGATTTCATTGCTTTCAAAGCGGGCCAGGTATCTCAAAAGCCTTGGGACAGCAAGAAATCCGATAAAAAGAACGCCTCCGATAAAAAGAAAAACTCTGATCATGGCGCTCCCGATCTCTTTCAATTCGAGGGCTCCGGTGGACGCGATGCCGGAAAGAAGCGCGATAATGACAATGGCAAGCAAATCTTCGATCACCAAAATGCCAAGAATCACCTGGGCGAATTTTTCTTTTATTTTTTTCATTTCCATCAGGACTTTGGCAATAATGGTCGTGCTGGAAATCGAAAGAATGGCGCCGAGAAAAAGGCTATTCATTAAATTCCAGCCCAATGCCCGGCCTAAAAGAAAGCCGATCCAGATCATTAAAAGGATTTCAAGCGTGGCGGCAAAAAAAGAAACCACCCCGACTTTTGCCAGTTTTGAAAGGCTGAATTCGAGGCCGATAGAAAAAAGCAGGAAAATAACCCCGAGCTCTGAAAGCGTGTGAATGCTGTGAAGATCTCTGACCAGCGAGTAGGGCGGAGTGTGAGGCCCGATCAAAACTCCGGCGAGGATATACCCCAGGACTACCGGCAAATGGAAACGCCGGCAAAAAATCATAATCGCCGCGCTCACGGCCATTACAATCGCCATATCCTGAAGTAAAGTGAGTTGATTCATCTCTTTTTGCTAGATTCTATTCCACCAAAGTCACTCTGTCTCCTTTTTTACACGAATAAAGACGGGTTTCTTTGGCTTTTCCCTCAAGAACTGAAACAACCAGATAATCCACGCCGGGATAAACGGGTTCCGCTTGAAAGAAAGCCAGGCGTTTATCCTCTTCCGAAAAATACGGCGGCGCATCAATGTGGGAATGATAAATCACCCGGATTTCTTCTTTCGATACGCGCAATTCCTTCTGGAGAAGGAGAAGTTCCTTGGGATCCATAAAATAAGCCTGCCCGGCCAGGCGCGGAAAATGAAGGGGATCCTGGCGATGGTATTTGTCCTGCGCATTTTGAACGGGTTTGACCCGTGAAAAATCTTTTTTGCCGCAATGTCCCAGGATCACTCCGCAACACTCTTTGGGATATTCCTGTTCGGCATGCCGGAAAACGGCTTGCAGAAAAGATTGAGGCAGGAAAAATTTTTTCATTTCAACCTTGCTCGAAAGGAGTTTTGAGGCGAAAATTTAATCCTGGTGTGAAATGCCGGTCACGCCTTTGGGGCCAAGCGTCACAAGAACATACGGGCTGGGCTTTGAGGCGCCGGGGCGAAGGGTGCGGATCAAAAGATATGCGCTGCCGCTTGTCCATTCCGGCTGAAGGGATACGGCCGGCTCCTGGACATCGAGAGACGCGATCTTTTTCCCTTTTTTGCCCCCTGCGGGGACTGCTTCGCTGCCCAGCTTTTCAATCACGTCCACACGGTAACTGGATTTACCGTCGGGGACAAAACCGTATTGAACCGCAAGATCTTTAAACACAAGTTTATTTCCACGCACATCAAATTCATCCAAGGAATTGGCTTTGTCCAGCCAGTAGCGGCCGATAAGAAGGCGGCGCTCGATCAAAGTATCGGCCACGTATTTTTCATCATTTACATCGCTGTATTGCCCGCTTTTGACAATCACACGAATGTCTTCATCCGAAAAAGACAGGATTGTCTTGGCCGCCCAAAAACCGTCGGCAAGAGTCAAATCCTTGAACGCATAATAAGGAAGCTGGGTTTTGAATTTAGCCGGATCAAAATAGCGGTTGTCAAAATACCCGACTGCCGAAGAATGGATTTTTTCATCGGCCTCGCGCCATCTTTTCTGCCACGGCTTTTCCCAAAACCCAAAAGCTAAAAAGGCTTTCGCGGTTTCACCGTAATCCACCATATGTTCATGCGAAAGCATCGGAGGCTTCGGCCCCTGATTGCCCGCGCCAAGCGCGGAATCAAAATCGGTTAAATAATATCGGGCCGTCTTTTTATCTCCGTCCATTTGGGTAGAAGCTGCGGAAGTCCGGGTATCGTCATTATTCAGCCAGGCACCAAAAACCTGCAAAGCCCGAATCGAGCGGCGTTTGGCATGCTCAATCGTATCCTCCGGATTTTTTGGCCGCAATCCGGTAAAACTCCAGCCCCCTGCCCCGGCTGTTTTTGGAAGCTTGATCACTGCCGCCCGGAGATGCCCCTGATTGTCCGCCGGAATAAACAAAACCAATTCCTGAAGTTTTTCCGGGGTAAATATTTTTTTGAATCCGGTGGAATCGTAAATCATTGCGCCGTTTCCGACCGTCAGTTTTTCGGAAGGAAAAACCGCAAGCGTTTCTTGAAATACGTTGTACCCCATGGCGTGATAAAACCGGTTCGCGATCACTTCTGCGGAAGTGGCAAGCTCCAGGGAATCCTGAGGATCAAATTTCAGGAGATACTCCTCCCCCTTCCCGTCGAGCACCCAGAATTTGGGAGGATTCGCTTCAGCCTCGGCATAAAAAATAGTCAGAGGGCCGCTCAAATCAGGTCCGGGAGTTTCATGCACACCCCATTGAAGTTCCTCACCGGAAAGTTTTTTCCGGCCCTGGCGGTTTTGGAAAAATCCGGAATCAGGCACTTCGTCAAAAGCATTCACATCCAGCGCGCGCAATTTTTTGCGGAAAAGTTTCCGGTAAATCCGGTCGAAGCGCAAAAGATTCGTGCCTTCGTAATACACACTTTGATCAAACATGTCCTGATAAAGACTTGCCTCGCCGCGCTTTTGCGCCGGCGCAGAGGAAGACTCGGATGCGGCCTGGACAGGAAAGGAGAGTCCAAGAACCAGCGCAAACAACGCAACAATCAGATTAAAACGGCGAATGGGTGCGTACATAAAAAATAGTCCCTTCATCCCCGTGCGCAGCTTCGACGGAAAGCAGCACGTGATTCAATAAACTGAACCGGAATCCCCCGCCGTAAGATTCGCGGAAATCACTGAACTTGAATTTACCTAAATCACGAAAAACCTGGCCTTCATCCAAAAACACCACAGCGTCCATTTTAAAATCCCGGTATTCATAAATCGTGTAACGATATTCAAAATTGCCCAACACTGCGCCTTCACCAAAAAAACGGTTGGTGTCATAGGCACGAAAAGTCCGGGAAAGATCCGGATAGGTTCCATACCCTCCAAGCCTCGCCATTTGATAAAAAGGAACGCTATGCCCGCGGGCTTCATTATTATACTCTCCAAAGAGACGTGCAAAAAAGACGCGGCGGTCGGAACCTAGACGAAAATAATGAGTGGCCTCGGCCTGATAATTGAAATAGCGCGCGTCCGAATTGCCAAGCCCTTCATTATAGGAGAGCCCCATGCGCGCCTTGCCGCCTTTCGTGGAATTGTCCTGCTGGTTGCGCGTATCCCGCAAAACCTCAAGGCCAAGCGTAATCAGCCGGTCTCCGTTCAGTCCGTCAATGGTTTGATTATTGAAAGTACTTTCGATGTGGCCGCGTCCCCCATCCCGCCCGCCGGAAATATTGACATTCTGAAAAGCAAATTTGCTGTCGATCGAAAGTGAAGGGTCGGCGCTATACCCAAAAACGGTTTCAAGAAGGGTCTTTTCCTGTTTGAAGGAAGCCCCGTCGCCCTTGCTTGAATTGGGCCCGATCCCGTAAAAATGTTCGCGATGGCGGTAGGAATAATCAAAAATTTGATAAGCGCGAAGGCCAGTGCCGGCAATCCGTTCAATACCAACCTTGGAACCGGTTTCGAAAATCGAATTGTAGGAATAATCCAGCCAGCTTTTGGCAACAAGATCCGGAAAATTGACTTTTTGGCGGGAAAGATTCAGCCAGTCGATTTCGCCGCCTGGCGCGGCAAGATTCAAATGCGGAGTAAAGCCATAATCCTGCATTTTGCGATAAAGATAAAATCCCTTCGTATCCAGCCGGTATTTTTCGGTGGCCCGAAGGCCTTGATCCATCGGCCAGCGCAAAAGCTCGAAAGGATAGGTTAAAATTTCAGCGGCGATTTTTTTGCCGGTAGAGGGAGATTCGGCCGGGGCGGGCAATGCAGCATACCGGTCATAGCTTAAATCTTCAGCATAGAGAGCGGCGCTTGAAAAAATGAGTGCAAAAAGAAAAAGGGCAGCGAAAAATTTTTGTCTGGGGCTTGGTTTTATTTTTTGCATTGTGCGGTTAATTATAATTTAAAGTTTCGGCTTCTTTAACGCATTTCTTAAAGAAATTTATCGGATTGGATTCTATGAGGTTTTGTTCCGGGAATCAACCGGGAAAAAAACGGTGCTCGCTTTAACCCGCATTTCTCATCAATTATCTACTGCGTTGACGTATCTGCATGCGTCTGCTTCGTTATGCTCCGTCGGCTATCCTCAACGTACTGTTGAGTACGTTTCCGGTAGCCTCGGTCGCATGCCTCGCATCCACACGCAGCTACGCCAACTCGTAACGATAACTGATGAGAAATGCGGGTTAAGAGATTTCAATTCCTGTTTTTTCCAGGATCCGGTCCAGATCATCGAGGGAAAAATAACGGATTTCGAGCCGGCCTTCCTTCTGGTTCTTCCGGGGATAAATCCGTACCTGAGTGCCGAAATGCTGAGTCAGCTTGTTTTCGAGATCGATGATTTCCGGCTTTAAATACCGGGCGCTCTTGGGTTTGCGTTTGTGGGCATTGCTGCGATTGACAATGGCCTCCACCTGCCGGACCGACAGATTTTCTTGCACAATGCGCTTGGCCATCTGCCGTTGATGCTCCGGCGTAAGAAGCCCAAGCAGAGTACGCGCGTGGCCTGCGGTCAACTGTCCTTCATTGATATAAACTCGGATTTCTTCGGGAAGCCTTAAAAGCCGTATCATATTGGCCACGCTTGAGCGGTCTTTGCCCACGCGTTTGGCGATTTCATCCTGCGAGAGCATTCTCTCTTCAGCCAGGCGCCGGTAAGCCTCGGCTTCTTCAAGCGGATTCAGATCTTGCCTCTGGATATTTTCGATCAACGCCCATTCCAGAAAATCATCCTGCGCAATATCTTTCACTACGGCCGGAATTTCAGTCAGCCCGCACAACTGGGCAGCCCGGAAACGGCGCTCGCCGCAAATTAGTGCGTATTTGTTTTCCGCTATTTTTTTCACCACCACCGGCTGCATGATTCCTTTTTCTTTAATCGAAGCCGCGAGTTCCTGGATTTTTTCCGGCTTAAATTCTTTTCGCGGCTGGTCCTCGTTAGGAGCAATCTGGGTAACAGGAATCAATTGAAAACCGCTTCCTGCGGACCGGGGCGAATCTAAAACCGCCGAAGCAGATTTAGACTGGATTTCTTTAACATAAGTATCTGGTATTAAAGCACTTAATCCTTTTCCTAATACTTTTTTCATACCCGATTCTCCTCACTCAAAATGGTTTCTTTCGTTTGTGCCAGCTCATTTGATTTTTGGGATTTTTTATCCGTCTTGAAGCGGCTTACAAATTCTTTTGCGACCAGCAAATAATTTTTAGATCCCCGGTTGGAGGGGTCATAAATAATCGCAGGCTTTCCGAAGCTGGGAGCTTCGGAAAGTTTCACGGTACGGGGAATGACGGCTTCAAAGACTTTTTCCTTGAAATAATTTTTCACTTCTTCGATCACTTGTTGAGTAAGATTCGTGCGAAAATCTGCCATCGTGAGGATCACGCCGCCAATTTCAAGATCCGGGTTAAGCTTCTCATGAACAAGCTGGTAAGTGGAAAGAAGCTGGCTCAAGCCTTCTAAGGCATAATATTCGCATTGAAGTGGAATGATCAAGGCATCCGAGGCGGTCAAGGCATTAATGCTAAGCAGCCCTAAGGAGGGCGGGCAATCCAATAAAATGAAATCGAAGGAGGCCCGTAAAGCCTCGAGTCTTGATTTCAGGGCATACTCGCGTCTCTCTCTGGATATCAATTCGAGTTCAACGCCGGATAAGTCAGTATTGGCTGGAATAATCGAAAGATTCTCTATAGAGGTTTTTTTGACAAGCTCACTCACCTCGGAGTTTTCCACAATTAGTTGATAAGCTGTGGATTCATGGGTCGAGGGCTTTTCTTCACCAAGCCCGCTTGTGGCATTCGCCTGGGAGTCCAGGTCAATAACCAGCACTTTATAGCCTTTCTCAGCCAAGGCCGCTGAAATATTCACAACCGAGGTTGTCTTTCCAACACCACCTTTTTGATTACAAAATGCAAAAATTTTCTTCATAGCCAATGCTCCGAGAGAAATGTTTCACGTGAAACAGGAAAGCTATTCAAGTATAAAGGAATGCTTATTTCGCATTATATTCATTCCTTTAAATTTTAAAACAACTTTCTTGAATTGCCCTATGTTTCACGTGAAACAATTAAAAATAATAAGCATAACTATATATATAATAT
>CAYGIT010000054.1:9428-15946 GCA_964349955.1 uncultured bacterium | reverse complement strand
CGCTGCAGGCAGTCACAAAAGGATATTGGAAAATGGAGAACTTACGGGCCCAGCCGATCATATCATTGAGCTTGGACGTGAAGGACGACCCGGCTGATTGTTCGCTTATTTCCATTGAAGGGCCCCTTTTTTAACGGCATACACAAAACCAAGTACCAGCACCGCCATAAAAATCATCATTTCCGCAAAACCAAAAAAGCCAAGCTCGCGGTACAAAACCGCCCAGGGGAAAAAGAAAATCATTTCAACATCAAAGAGCACGAAAAGCATGCCTGCAATGTAAAATTTAACCGCGTGCCGCCCGGCTGGAGTTTCAAAAGGAGGCATGCCGCATTCAAAGGGCATCATTTTAGCAGGATTGGGTTTCTTGGGGCCAAGCGATTGGGAAAGAAAAATAAAAAGAGCGGAAACGCCGCAAGCCAAAACAATCATCACTAAAATTCCAAAATAACTCTGAAGCATAAGTCCTGTCATTCCCGACAATTACTACGTCATTCCCGCATTCTTTTGGCGGGAATCTGCTTTCTGATCCCCGACTAATGCATTCGGGGATGACCCGAAGGTCAATTCATCATTCCCTGAACACGTGCAAGCGCTTTTTGGGCCAAAGTATAATCGGGATTATCTTTCAGGGCGGCTTCATAAGATTCGTAAGCCCGGAACCAATTCCCCTTCTTTTCCCAGATTCGCCCGAGATTGTAATAAGGATAACAATAGCTCTCATACCGCCTGGCCTGAATGGCTTTTTCGAGCCAGCCAATGGCGTCATCCGGCTTTCCTTTTTCGATCAAATAAGCGCCGATATCATTGTAAGGATTCCCAAAATCAGGGTCGACGATAATGGCCTTGTGGCACTGGGCAATCGCATCATCATAGCGGCCCTTCATGCTATAAGCCCAACCCAAAAAAGTGTAGGCTTCGGCCGTAGGAAAAAGCTCAAGGGATTTCTGGTAAAGGGCAATCGCAGGCTCCATCTCGCCCCGCATCTGCTGGGCATAAGCTTCCTGAAGATAGCGCAGGGCCTCTTCGCGGTGAGATTCATCCGATTCGGACATAAAATTTTCCAAAAAATTATTTTCGCCGGTCATAGGTCAATAGGTGTCCCCTGGAATGGTTATCCCTGCCATAACTTCCTTATTTAAAAGGGGTTACAGAGAGCAGCCTGTAGGAATGGCGCTAGTATATCAAATTTTGGCTCTCTCCGCCAAAATAATCTATCTCATGCGGTGCGTGAGGAAGTCGTGGAGGGAATGGACCTGGTAGTAGGGATTGTGCTGTTTTTCTTCGCCAATCGTGGAGCTTGGTGTATCAGCGTAATTGTGACCGGGGAAGAGAAGAGTATCATCCGCAAGATTACCCAGGCGCTGGAGACTTTCATACATTTTTTCGGCATTTCCGCCTGGGAGATCACAGCGGCCGCAAGCGCCGATAAAAAGCGTGTCTCCCGAAACAAGGCGGCCATCCACAAGAAAACATTGCGAACCCGGTGTGTGACCGGGCGTATGAATAAAAGTAATCGTCACATCCCCCACTTGCAGCTTCGCGCCTGCATCCTTAGGCTTGATTTCTTTTTTGAGCTCCTTCAAATAAGGAATATCGTCTTTGTGCATATGAACCGGGCATCCTATGCGGCCCACAAGATCCGCAATGCCGTTCGTATGATCATAATGATGATGCGTGGCAAGCCCGGCCGTGACAGTCATGCCGTCCTCCGCCGCAATCTTGAGAATGCGGTCCACTTCCCAGGCTGGGTCCACCATCACGCACTCTTTTTTGTTCTTATCACCAATGAGATAAATAAAATTCTCCATCGGCCCCGCTTCAATCTGTTTAAGGTAAAGATTACTTTCGCTCATAAAACACAACCTCGATTTTAGGATTGTCCTGCAGGACCTCGATATCCACTTCATCAAAGGTGCCCGGAATTTCAGGATAAAAGGCATCCCCCTCATAATCCGCGTCAATACGCGTGAGATAAATTCCATCCACTTTATCGATGGTCTGTCGATATAATTCGGCTCCGCCGATAATATAGGCATTTTCCGTCTTGACCTTTTTGACCGCCTCCTCAAAAGAAGAAAAAAAATGGAGATTGGCACTTTGTGTCATCCTGAGCCCCGCAGGGGCGAAGGATCTCTGGGATTCTTCGCTACGCTCAGAATGACAAAAGGAAGGATTCCGGCTCAACACAAAATTTTCCCGGTTCGGAAGCACCTTCCCGATGCTTTCAAAGGTTTTCCGCCCCATAATCACAGTACTCCCCGTTGTCAGTTTTTTGAAATTTTTCAAATCCGCAGAAAAATGCCAGGGAAGTTTATTATCTTTGCCGATGACCCGGTTCCGGGCCATAGCCACCACGTGATAGAGCTTCATTAAACCGCTATCGGCGCTTTGATGGCCGGATAGGGCTCGTAGCCTTCTACGATAAAATCTTCGTATTTAAAATCAAAAATGCTTTTGATGTCTGGATTCAAGACCATTTTCGGAAGGGACTTGGGTTCACGCGAAAGCTGCAATTTCACTTGTTCCATATGATTCAAATAAATATGAGCATCGCCGAAGGTATGAATAAATTCTCCGGCTTGCAGACCCGTAACTTGCGCCATCATCAAAGTCAGGAGCCCATAGGAAGCAATATTAAAAGGAACGCCCAGAAAAACATCGGCGCTACGCTGATAAAGCTGACAGGAAAGCTTTCCGTTCTGCACGTAAAATTGAAACAGGCAATGGCAAGGAGGCAGGGCCATTTGATCGACCTCCGCCGGGTTCCATGCGCTTACGATCAACCGGCGGCTATAAGGATCTTTTTTGATTCTTTCCACCAGGCCGGAAATCTGGTCGATGGTTCCCCCATCCGATTTTGGCCAGGAGCGCCACTGCTTCCCATAGACCGGCCCCAGCTCCCCATTCTCATCCGCCCACTCATCCCAAATCGTGATCCCGTTGTCTTTTAAAAATTTGATATTGGTCTCACCCCTCAAAAACCAGAGAAGCTCATAAATGACAGATTTGAGGTGGACTTTTTTGGTGGTAATCAGCGGAAATCCGGCCGCCAGATCAAACCGCATCTGATAACCGAAAGTACTGATCGTCCCCACACCCGTGCGGTCTTTTTTTTCCGCCCCGTTTGCCAGAATGTGTTGAAGCAGGTCAAGGTAGGGTTTCATGAAACAAAATTAAAGAAGAAATGAATCGCGGGAAGAGGAGGGGTGGTGTTTCTTCCAGGATTTATAGATGGCAGGTACAATCACATAGGCAATCAGCATGCCTGCCATCAGCATCAACATAAAAAGACTAGCTCCATCCATGTTATCGCTTGCCTCCTATTCTTAATTGATAGCTTAGCACAAGACAGAAGAAAAATAAAAGGGTTCCGAGCATTAACCGTATTAGCGTAAAATGCCCCTCGGCGATTTGGCCGAAAATCAAAGCAGCCGCTGCTAAATTGGCCAAATCCATCATTTTGTCTGCATAGAATTCACCATTCGAGGTCATGGTTTTATGCTACATTAGTCTTAATTATGCGTCAAGATAAATATTAATATTATTTATGATTAAAGATCATTTAATTTCTCTCTCGAATTCTTCCCTTTTCCAAAAACAGCTTTTGGCATGGTACAAAAAAAACGCCCGCGACCTTCCCTGGCGCCGCACCAGCGATCCCTATAAAATCTGGATTTCCGAGATTATGCTGCAGCAAACCCAGGTCCAGACGGTCATTCCCTATTATGAGCGCTGGCTGAAGCGCTTTCCGGACATTAAGGGATTGGCCAAGGCACCTGAAGCCGAGGTTATGAAACACTGGGCCGGGCTGGGCTATTACCGCCGGGCAAGAATGATTCATGAAGCGGCAAAATTCGTCGTGGAGAAAAAACAGGGGGAATTTCCGGGAAATGCGAAAGAGCTTCTCGCTCTGCCAGGGATTGGCCGCTATACCGCCGGCGCCGTTGCCAGTATTGCATATGGCGAAAAAACACCGGTATTAGATGGTAATGTGATCCGGATTCTGACACGCTTGGCGGCAATCAAAGAAGATATCGGGAAACCCAAAACCATCGAAAAACTCTGGGAGCTTGCAGGCTCGCTTGTGCCGAAAAGCAATCCCGGGGATTTCAACCAGGCCATGATGGAACTGGGCGCCACACTCTGCACGCCACAAAATCCGGCGTGCCTGCTTTGCCCGGTCATGAATTTTTGCGAAGGCCGGAAAAAAGGGGCCCCGGAAAATTATCCGGTCAAACAGGAAAAGATAAAACTCGAAAAAATCAAAACTGCGGCCTTGATTTTAAGGAAAAACGGAAAAATCCTGCTCCAAAAACAAACAGCCAAGGAACGCTGGGGCGGGCTTTGGGTTTTCCCTTTCGAGAAAGACCTTCGCTCTCTTTTGGAAAAACTTCGCATTCCTGAAATCGATTTAAAACACAAGCTTACGATCCGGCATGGATTTACGAAATACCAGATCAGTCTGGATGTATATGAACACACCCTCTCGTTTTTGCGAGGAGCCCCGGAGCGGCGACGAAGCAATATCAAAAGCCCTGGTATGCAATGGTTTCCGGTCAAAGAACTTTCCGATCTTGCTTTTCCTTCTCCCCATCAGAAAATCGTAAAGAAAATCCTTAAAGACCATGTCTCTTGAGGCAGAATACCGCGCGGCAAGGGAGAAAGCCGCTCTGATCGATCTTTCGGAACGGGGAAAAATCGAAGTCACCGGGGCGGACCGCGTTTCATTCCTGCACAATATCCTGACGAACGATATCAAAACCCTTAAAACCGGCGCCTTCTGCCCGGCCGCCCTGCTTTCGGCTGCAGGTAAAGTGCTGGCCTTAATGAATGTCTGGAAATTCGAGGATAAAATCGTGCTGGATACCGACCCGGGCTTCGAAGAAAAACTCCTGGGCCTTCTCGATAAATTTCTGATCACTGAAGATGCCGCCTTACGAAAAGCAACTTCCGAGTATGCTCATTTTTTAATTAAAGGCCCAAAGGTGTCTGAAATATTATTGTCATTCCCGCATGCTGTTAGGCGGGAATCTACGAGTTGGGGATTCCCGGCAAAAGCATCCGGGAATGACATTGCACTCCTTGTTAAAACACTCGCTGGCAAAGCTCTTTACAAGTCGCTTATAGAAGCAGGCGCGGTTCCTATCGGGCCCGAAACCGCAGAAATATTAAGAATCGAAGAAGGCATCCTGCGCTACGGAGTGGATGTTACAGAAGAAGTTTCTTTGCCGGAAACCGGCCTGGATGAAACCTATGCAAGCGAAACCAAGGGTTGTTATCCAGGCCAGGAAGTGGTGGCCAGGACCAAAACCTATAAGGGATTACAGCGAAAAATGACGGGTTTTGTCATCCCGAGGCTTTCGGCGCCTGTCATTCTGAGCGCAGCGAAGAATCTCCGCGCCTTGAGAGTATATTCGGGCGAAAAAGAAATCGGCTGGATTACAAGCGCTTGTATTTCACCGGTGCTTGGAGGGATTGCGCTGGGCTATGCCGGGAAGGGATTTTTTTTCGACGGGGGCAAAGAACCGATACAGGTAGAAATTAAAACCGAATCAGGAAACATTCAAGCCGTTATAACGGCGCTTCCGTTTAAACCCTAGGGCACAGCACCGCCGTGCCCCTGCAATTATTCTCTCCGGTCTGGTTGATACTCCGGCACGATCTGACAAAGTTGCGTGATCATTTCTTCCCGGGTGGCGCCCTGCTGCGCAAGCAGGATCAGGGCTTCGATTTCTTTTGCAAGGGTGTTCTGCGGCAGTTTTAAGGATTTCCAGATTTTGATTTTTTTATGCGCGGTGGGAACAGCCTTTTCAAAATCGGCCTCGACCTCTTCATGCAGTTTCTCCCCTTGTTTCAGGCCCGTAAAACGGATCGGGATTTCCTGGGTTGAAAGCCCCATCATCTGAATCAAATTTTGTGCGAGTTCCAGGATTTTGACGGGCTTGCCCATCTCCAAAATAAAAATCTCGGATTCCGAGCCAAGAACCGTCGTTTGCAAAATCAAAAAGACCGCCTCTGAAACATCCATAAAATAACGGGTGACTTCCGGATCCGTGACCGTGATCGGCCCGCCCGCCTCGATCTGCTTTTTGAAAAGAGGCACCACGCTTCCCGTGCTGTTAAAAACATTCCCGAAACGCACGGCCAGAAAATGCGTTTTTCCGCCCTTTAAACTCTGGCAATAAAGTTCGGCAATCCGCTTGGTCGTTCCCATAATGCTTTTGGGCCGGATCGCCTTGTCCGTGGAAATAAGGACAAACCGTTCCGCCTGATACTGGAGCGCCAGGTCCGCCATGATTTTCGTGCCAAGCACATTGTTGATGATGCCCTTGGCACAATGCGTTTCCACAAGGGAAACGTGTTTATGGGCGGCGGCATGATAAATGATCTCGGGTTTGTGGAGCTGAAAGATTTTTTCCATCTCGCTTTTATGCGTGACGTCGCGCAGATAACCGGTGATTTCCGTTTCTGAAACGCGGCTGCGCAAGTCAGTCTGAATCTCGAAAAGATTGTTT
>CAYGIT010000054.1:0-9418 GCA_964349955.1 uncultured bacterium | reverse complement strand
TTTTCGACCAGGATGATCTCACGGGGATGATTTTGAAAAATAATGCGGGCCAGTTCCGAACCGATCGAACCGCCGGCGCCCGTGATTAGTATCTTTTTTCCTCTGAAAAAATTTTCAATTCCGGTAATGTCCGCCTGCACAATGCTTCTCCCCAGAAGGTCCGACACATCAACCGGCCGGAGTTTGAGGGGCAGAATCTGCGGCGACAGCAAAGACGATGCCGCCGGAATAATCCGGCAGGATAAATGAAGGCGCCTGCAATTTTGCATGATCGCCTTGATTTCATTCCCGGAGGCCTGCGGCAGGGCAATGATCACTTCATCCACCTTTTTGACCTTGGCCACTTGCGGCAATTGCGCAATAGAGCCCATGACCTTGACGCCGTGAATGCGGACCCCGAATTTCAGAAAATCATTATCGAGAAATCCCACCGGCCGGTAGCCAAGCTGCGGCTGCTTGATAAATTCCCGCACCAAAAGCTCTCCATTGTCTTCGGCGCCGATAATGAGCACATTTTTCCGGTTTTGCTTCAACACCGGCCGGCGAAGGCGTTCGGCTGTCAGTTTGAAGATGATGCGCACTCCACCAAGGGCCATGGTGAGAAGAAACCCGTCGATAATCAAAATCGAGCGTGGCTCAAAGTCGATATGCATAACGTAAGGTACCACCGGCAAAAGTAGTGACCCGACAAAAACAGCTTTGATAATCGCCAGAAGTTCCTGAATGCCCAAATACTGCCAAAGCGATTGATAAAGACCAAAATAGATGAAACAAGGCATCCGCACTATCACGACTAGAGGAAGCATGGATAAAAGCGAGAGGTGCTGAGCAGGAGGAACCGCCCCTTCAAAACGCAATTCAAAAGCAAGCCAAAAAGAGAGAATCGAAATGTAAAGATCGAAAAGTAAAAAAAGGATGCGTCTCCGGCTTTCAAAAATATAGCTCAGCTTGATCGAGCTGAATAAAACTCTGGCCGTTCCGCCAAAAAGCAGCTTAAAATCCTTGAGAGGATTTTTGCTGCGTACATACTCGAGGTCTCTTCGCAATTTTTCAGGAAGAATTTTTTCCTCGTAAAATTTTTCGATATTCTGTTCCTGCGTTCCTTCCATCATGGCCGCTTCATCGCGGTTTTTGATCTGGCTGGGGCCCAGGATTCCCGGCAAAACCTCCAGGACCCCTTTCTCCTCCTGATTATATTTTTCCACGATTTGGGGCACTTCGGGCCTTGGCCCCACAAGGCTCATGTCCCCTTTGACAATATTGAAAAATTGAGGAAGTTCATCCAGTTTGAGCCACCGGAGGAGATTGCCAATCTGGGTAATGCGCGCATCCTGGGGTTCGGTAATAACCGGCCCCATGGATTCGGCGCCTTCCACCATGGTGCGGAATTTATAAAGGGTAAAAGGCCGGCCCTTGAACCCCACCCTCTTCTGGCGAAAAATCACAGGGCCCGGGGAATCAATCCTGATCAGAATAGCGATCAAAATCATGAAGGGGCTTAAAATCAACAGGAAGAAAGCGCTGATCAAAATATCGAAAAATCTTTTAATCAATGGATAACCAATTCCGCAATGGAAAAGACAAATTCCGCATCCCGAATGGCAGTCAAAGAGTCTTCAGGTGTGTATTCTTCGGTAGGAATAAAGTCAATATCTCCATAAAATGAGACCTCCCGTTCCTTTCGAAGGCGTGCGGAAATATTAGCGAGTCTGTCCGCGGTTTCCTGATCCATTTTTTCAATTTTTGACCGATACTCTAAAAGAATTGGACCCACATCATGCCATTTCGGAGGCTCAATCCCGGCATAGCGCAAAATTCCCTTGAGACAAAGCTCCACAATTTCCTGGGCTTCGCGCATCACGTCAGAATAACCCGAGGCATCATGAAGCGTTTTTAAAATTTTCAGCCGGATTGCAGCTTTTAGAAGATAACTTTTTGCCAAATGAATACTTGTCACAGCTCAATCACCTCACCGGGCTTGGAATCGGGCTTTAACACCCAATACCACATACCTCCCGCTTTCCAAATTCGCCTGGACCCAAGCCGGGCCAGCCTGGTTTTGAATTCCTCAAGGATTTTTTTAAAAAAATTATCCCTGTCAAAAAGAATTTCGATTTCCTGGGTCATATCCAGGAAAAGAGGGGATCCCCGTTTTGCTTCTTCCGGAGTTTTGAAAATCGGAGAAAAATAAGGATTAAAAGATTGCTTTTTCAATAATAAAATTTCGGGCTCCATTTTTTTTTCAACTTCCATAAATTCCCGGACCCTTGCCATTCTTCCGTCGGGAAGGTCTTTGCTGATGATCAAAAGATCCAGATCAGAATCAGAGCGCATTTGATTACGGGCATAAGAACCGAAAATCGAAAACGTGACAAGCCGGGACCCATAAAAATTTCGAAGCTCGCGGGTTAGTTTTTCAATAAAAATTTTATAAACGCTATTATCCATAATCAGCGAATTTTACGCTTTCCGTTGCTCATTCGTCAACGACGTCTTTGAATCATTCCCTTTTACACCAGTAAGCTGAATGATTTGAACCAGACAATCCCGCAAAGGCCTGGAGAGGGTATCGTCCGTGTATTGCAACATCTTCACTTTTCCCCGCTCTTCAATCACAAGCTCATAGCAAAAATGATCCCGGCATTGATTAGCGTCGAGGGATTCTCTCACCCCCTCAAGACTCTCCCCTTCCAGCAAATGTCTCAATTCCCTGGCCTTTCCCGAAGGAAGTTCCTTCAAATCCATCTCCCACCGCCGAGTCATTCCCCCCATCCCCCCGGTACGCGTAAGCTTTATTTTCATCTACTCAAGTACAGGCGAAATGCTTCGGTGCACAGATCTGCAAAGGACGAACCGGATACCAGTAAACTTCACTGATAAATCCCTTTTCTTTTTCGAAATCCCCCAAATTCATGAATGTCTTGAACTCTTCTGTACCATAAGGCTCAAAAAGGTCGTAGCAATTAAAGGGATAAATATCCTCCGGAACAATCCCAATCCAATCTTTTCCATAAACCAGTTGAGTCATATGTTCCTTTTCTATAAGTTCAAAGGGAATCCCCGCTCGATGCAGAGCAATACTGATCTTGACTGTCTGTGCAGCGCATACAGCGCTAGACCCCGCCAGATATAGTTTCCATTGCCCCTCTTTGTAACAGCACTGAAGGAATATATGCGTCGAATTGCCTCCGCGAACGATTTCCCAAGGGTGCCCAATCTTCGAACCTTCCCGAATCCATTCTTCAAAAGCCTCTGCGTCCTGTGCTGGAAGTTTGAGTAATCCATCATCCCGGCCATCAGCATGAAGCCGGTATCGTTCGACACGAGAGCAGGCCGGATCGCCAGGGAAAATGGCATCATAGGCCATTGAACAAATTTCCAAAAACCGATCACGGCACATAGCATCAATAGACGAAGACACCCCGTTTGTTTGAACGGCTTTGAGAAAATCCTGGATCTCTTGAGAAGTTAGCTCATCTTTGACAAACAATTTTCCTGTCTGATGCTTCCAAACTTGTTCTCTTTGAATTTTTCCCAGCCGGTAACGGTACGGCAGCCTTCTGGCAATGGAGCGGTTATATTGCTCCGGCGCCACGAGAATCTTTTTTATCTCACTGGTGAACTCAGCCAAAAGCCATTCGGCCAGTTTATAACCGGCATCCGGCGTCCCATCAAAATCGACAAGACGAAGCCCCGTAAACTCTTTCTTTTTTATATCGACGGCGAATGTATACCGCGATTTTAAAGAGAAATAGGCAACCCCCTGATAAATTTGCATATTGCATGAATGCCAATCCACTCTCCTCCCCCGAGTTTGAATCCATGGACATTCCCAAAAGATCTCCGGGCTGGAGCGGACAGGTTCGATCTGCTTCAGCATTTTCAAGAATTCGAGAAAGGCGCGCGTGAGCTCAGGCGCCCGGCCGTCCTTCTTTCCTTCGCAAAAAGCATAGTCCAATAATTGTTCAAGCTGTGTTGTTGTCATGATTTCAAATCTTTGAGTAAGAGAATAGGACAACGTCATTGACCGATTTAATATCAAATATTAAATCGGTCAATGAAACAAGCCTTTCACTGCCTAGGGGGAATCGCTTAAGGCGCGATTGCATGAACGATTGGATTTTTCTTGAGGTAAGCATGAATTCGTTCATCCTGCGTTACCAATTCCGCGCCCAAATGGGCGGCTGTGGCAACCAGAATCCGGTCTGCGGGATCTCCGTGAAATGTGTCCGGAAGGCGGGTGCTTTCAAGGGCAATATCAGCGCCCAAAGGAACTAAGGCCAACCCCGGAATATTCAAAGCGCGATGGACCCATTCATGACAACTGTAGGGAAGCATGATTCTCTTTTTGCTCTCGAGCATCCCAACCTCCCAAACGGAAATAACGGAAACTCTCAGCGCCTTGCGATCTGATCTTTCCTGGATAATCTTTAGCAAACGCGGGGAAGCCAGCTTTTCATCGCCATTCATAAGCCAAATCCAGATATGAGTGTCTAAAAGTAGCAATGCTTCGCTATTCGGCATCCCATTTCTCTCCCGAAGATCCAACAATATCGCCTTTGATCAGGACCGAGCCTTTGAGAAAACCGTAAGGAGATTTTTTCACTTCCGGTTCCAGGGGCACCAGCTTTGCGACCGGTTTCCCGAACTTGGTGATAATGATCTCTTCATGAAACTCCTGGACCTCGTCCATCAACTTGAGACAACGGGCTTTAAATTGCCCGGCTGAAATATTCATACGAGCACCTCCTTAAGTAACCATGGTAATATTACCATAACTATAACCTTTATTCAAGTCCCTCTTAGGTTAAATTCCAACCAATTTCATTACCGTTTTTTCCCTCTTTTCCTGCTATTACAGGCATAAATTGTAATTAATCAAAGGATATTTCTGGCATGTTTTGTATGAAATACAAGGTTATTTTTTGCAATCCCTACAACATGCCAAGCTTCTTTGACCGCTTTCGCCTCTTTCCCGGACTTTCCAAAAAGCTCGCCAGCCACGGCAAAAGTGATTTTCGCCGCATCCTCAAAATTGGAATTGGCCTTGAGCCGGTCGCGCAAGGCAACATACCAGATCTGCCCCGCCTTTTTCCAGGCATAGCCCCCCAAACGAATCGCCGTTTCATAAAAAGCCCGGTTTGGAATACCGGAATTAAGATGCACCCCGCCATTGTCTTCCTGGGTTTCCACATAATCTTTCATATGCGCCGGCTGCGGATCCTTGCCCAAAACCGGATCATCATAAGCCGTACCCGGGGCCTTCATGCTGCGAAGCGCTTTGCCCTGCACTTTGGATTTTAGCAACCCTTCACCGATCAGCCAATCCGCCTCCCCTGCCTTTTGTCCATTCTTGTATTGCTTCACCAAAGAACCAAACACATCCGCAAAAGACTCGTTCAGAGCGCCAGACTGGCCTTCATAAGTAAGGTTCGCTTCAAACTGCACAATCCCATGTGTAAGCTCATGGCCGATCACATCCAGGGCCTTGGTGAAACGGTCAAAAAGATCCCCGTCACCATCCCCATAAACCATCTGCCGCCCATTCCAGAAAGCATTATCGTAATTACGGCCATAATGCACCGAGGAATCCAGTTGAAATCCCTTATTGTCCAGCGAATCCCGCCCATAAACTTTTTTAAAAAAATCATAATGCGCGCCCGCTCCGTCATAAGCTTCATTCACCGCAATGTCACGGCTTTTGGGGTATCCCTCTTCGCGCACAAGCCGGCCCGGCAGAGAAGAACGCTGCTCCGCATCGTAAACCGTCCTCCATTTCCCCGAAACAGGAACTGCCATCAAGAAAGGCAGAATCCCCAGCCCGCTTCTCAACCCGCGAAACTGCTCGCTCTGAATCAAGGTCTGCAGCGCCAGCTCTTTCTGGCCCCGGCTGCCCCGCCGCGTAATTTCTTTCAGAATATGCGGCGGAACAATACTGCAAAAATGACAAGATGCGGAATTTGTGTTCATTTTTGGAATCTCTGTTTCTATTCTAAGACCCTTTTTGGAGTTCTTAAATCCAAAATCAGACCATCGATTTTTGCGTATAACAACGGTTTTCCTGCATCAACAGAAAGTATAGGGAAGCACAATAATATCTTCAGAGAAAAAATAGGGTTTTTCGACAGAAGCCACGATGATCCCCAAACCGGATTTTTCAGGATAGGCTTCGCGAAAAGCAATGATTCCCCGGACATCGGAAGAGGTTATTCTGGCTTTGCATTTAATTTCAACCGGCCAGAGAATTCCATCCCGCTCAATCACCAGGTCGACTTCAGCGCCGCTATGGGCGCGCCAATGAGACAGGTTCACGGGAGCAGAAACAGCCGCAAGAATTCTTTTAATTTCCATCACAACATGTGTTTCAAAAATGGCCCCTAAAATCGGCTGTGAGGCAAGCGTGGCTGCAGAGGAGATGCGCGTTAAATAACAAGCCAGGCCGGTATCCGTAAGATACCCTTTTCCTTTATTGCTTAACCGTTTAAGGAGATTCCCATGATAGGGTGGAATTTCAACCCACTGATAGGTGGCCTTCAAGATATTCAACCAGCGTGAAGCTGTTTGTGGCGTAATGCCCAGTTCCCTGCCCAAGTGGCTATAATTAATCTCCTGGGCAGTCAAAGCGGCGGCCAGGCTAAAAAAACGGCTGAACGTTTGTTGATCTGAGACTTCAGCCAGGACACGGATATCACGTTCCACATAGGTCCTGACATAAGATTGAAAAAAATCCGATAATAACTCATCCGGTAAATCCAATGTTCCAGGATACCCCCCCCGCCAAAGCATTTCAAAAAGTTGGCTTTCAGGGTGAGCGTAAACAGAGGGCTTTAACTGTGCCACAGAAGAAATACCCTTTTTACCGGCAGCCAGAATGTCGTCAAGCCAAAAAGATAATTCCGGTGAAGATAACCCATGGCGTTCAGACACCGTCATAACATCCATATCGATCAGCGCTGCACGACCGGCCATACTCTCACTAATCGTCTTGATCACAGAAAGATTTTGAGAGCCCGTCAGCAGAAACTGACCCGGGGTGCGGTTTGCATCTATCTTTCTTTTAATCACGGAGAGCAATTCAGGGGCATATTGAATTTCATCAAGAATCAGCGGGGTTTTATGCTGCTGCAAAAAAAACTCTGGATCCCTGCGTGCCCCTAGTTCGTCAGTGACGGGATCAAAGACAATATGGGTGGCCTTTTCGCCAAAGAGATGGGTTAAAAGTGTGCTTTTACCAACTTGGCGGGCGCCTGTGACAACCACGACCGGGAAGTGCTCTTTTAGCTTTGTGATTTTGGATTCAATCAGCCTATGACGATATTTCATGATTGTATTTTAATGATCATATCATCAAAAATCAACCAAATTTGTCAAATTAGCACCAAGCTCCTTAGCCCGGCCCTCAACCCGCGAAACTGCTCGCTCTGAATCAGGATCTGCAGCGCAAGTTCTTTCTGGCCCCGGCTGCCCCGCCGCGTGATTTCTTTCAGCATAGCGTTTTTCTTCATTGGAATTTCATAAATCTTCAGACTTGCTTACCTGAAAAATTTATTTTTCAGGAGCACCGCCACAGCAAAAAAGAAATCCTTGGCCTTGATTTTTTTGCCCTCTTCAGCGGTCCGGCCATGGTAAGAAATTGGAAGCTCTAAAATTCCGATTTTCTTTTTCGCCAAAAGCGCCGTCACTTCCGGCTCAAAAGTAAACCGGTTCGCGCGCAATTTGAGGCTTTTTACAATCGCCGACCTGAAAACCTTGTAGCAGGTTTCCATATCCGTCAATTTCAGCCCATATAAAAGATTGGTCATCCATGTCAAAAACCGGTTCGCGATCCAATTCGAAAAAGCCATTCCATCCGGCCTTGCGGCATTTAAAAACCGGCTCCCGTAAACAACATTCGTTTTACCTTCGAGAATCGGCTTGAGCAGCGCGGGGATTTCATTCGGGTCGTATTCTTTATCCGCATCCTGGATAATGATAATATCGCCGGTACAGCGCAGAATTCCCTTGCGAATGGAAAACCCCTTTCCCCGGTTCGTGCTATTCTTAAAAAGACGTATATTATTCGACTCTTTCCGGTTCTTAAGACGAATCAGCACCTCTTTTTCATAAGTCCGGTCAATCGAGGCATCATCGACAATAATGATTTCATGCTCAATCGGATAATCCACCGATTGCACATACCCGATCAATTCCTCGATCGTTGCATGTTCATTATAAGTGGGGATAATGATGGAAAGTTTCATGTCATGGCCTCAACGCAAGCTTTTTCTGGCCGCAGCTGCCCGCCACTTTCAGGATATTCGGCGGAACAATATTCAGAAGAGCGAATTGACGTTATGATTCGAAGTTCTTGTAAAGCGAATGGGTCGTTGTTGACTTCCGTTGCTCATTTTTTTTGGATAATCAAATTTAAATAAGGCTGAAAGAAGCCTTCATGAATAGACGGCATATGCTCCATTAATAGAGCTGTGTATCTTTCGTTAAGAGAGGTCTTGCGGCCGCGCAACTTGTTCCACAGACTGTAAATCGTATACGCTTTTGCCATTTTTTTTTTCAAGAAAGCATTAAGCGAACTCACTACATTAAAATTCGATAGTCGTTTTTTTAATGCAAGTTCAAAATCGTGAAAACTAATGCCTCGCCCAAGTCTTAGGAACTCACGAATTTTTTTGTCGTTTAATTCTCTAAATTTATCTTTAAAATTATAAATTGGACTAAAAGAACTGTAGTAAAAGGCCAAATCGTCGGGCAACCAGTGATAAAAAGAGACTCCCGATGTGTGGTCATCATAGTACCATAATCGATTTGGCGAATCGATGATTGTCAAGAAACCTCTTGGGACTAACCTATCCCAGGCTTGCTGAATCGCTTTTCGGCGTTCCTCAAGAAACATATGCTCTAAAGAAGCGTAAAAAATAATCATATCATATGTCTCTTTTTTAGATGACATCACCAATTCCTGGGCATTCATCTCGCGAAACTCAACATTAACCCTGTGGAGCAAACATCTTTCCCTGGCAACAGTTAGGGAGCCCGGCTCAATATCAATAGCGACTACGGACGCTCCCTGCTCTGCTAATGGAACCGTTGCCGATCCTGTCCCGCAACCGATTTCGAGTATGTGGCTATTTTTCAAAGTCATCACTGAATCAAGCCACGGAATGATTTGAAGACGGACTCTCTCCTGTCTTCGCCATAAATGATCGTGCATGTCTTTGCCCCCATGATCCGTTTTAAGATAATCGGAAGGGACACCATTTGCTTCTGTAAAGTAATACTGAGCTAAATATTTTTTTAAAAGGTCGATTTTATCGGGATCTATTTTTTTAAAATTTTGAGAAAGATGAGAAGAAATTCGAAGGGTGAATAATTGGGATTTAATATTATCCAGAATTTTTGATCGCATGATATGTATTTACGG
>CAYGIT010000053.1:0-16360 GCA_964349955.1 uncultured bacterium | reverse complement strand
TCGCATCCACACGCAGCTACGCCAACTCGTGACGATCACTGATGAGAAATGCGGGTTAAAAGTAAGCTCGGTTTTAATTATTTCTTCTTCGCCACAACCGCCACCGGCACCACCGGCGATTTGCCGCTCCAATCGACAAGCAGGGCCGAAGCCACAAAGATTGTGGAATAGATTCCCACGGAAAATCCGATGCAAAGAATGAAAGCAAAATCATTGATCCCGCTTCCGCCGAAGAAATACAATGCGGCAGCCCCGAAGAGAACGTTCAAGCTTGTCAGGATGGTGCGGCTAAGCGTTTGATTAATGCTTAGATCGACGATCTCCGAAAAAGGTTTTTTGCGAAGATTTTTCGAATTTTCCCGGACGCGGTCAAAAATAACGATCGTATCATTAACGGAATAACCCATAATCGTCAAAATGGCGGCGACAATCGGCAGGTTGATTTCCCGCCCGCTCAAAGCATACACCCCAAAAGTAAACAAGGTATCATGGAGCAGGGCAACCACAGCAGCCAAAGCGAACTTCCACTGAAACCGTATTCCGAGATAAATCAGGATAGCAAGGGAAGACCAAAAAACGGCCCACAACGCTTTCCCTTTCAAATCTCCGCTGACGGAAGGGCCTATTTGGTCCACGCGAAGAATCTGAAACTGATCTTTTCCGGCAACGGAAGTGACCGCGGCTTCAATCGGCTTCGTATCCGCATGCCGCGTCTTGATGACATATTGGTTCTGTTCCGGGGCGCCGTAAGACTGAATCGATGCATCGGTAATGCCGGCTTTATCGAGGCCCTTGCGAAGGTCATTTGAATCGAGGTGTTTGTTTGACGCAATCTGAATCACCGTTCCCCCGGTGAACTCAACCCCGAAATTTTGTCCTCCCCGCATATAAAAAGAGCCAATTCCGACTACCAGCGTAAGCAAGGAAAAGCCATACGCAAAAATTCGGCCGCGAAGAAAATGAACCTCGGTGGTGCCAATCATTTTCAGCATTGGCAGCTTGAGATTGGGTTTCACTTTCGAGAGAAAATCAAAAAGGACACGGGTGACCGTGAGAGAGGAAAACATACTGGCAATCTGACCGATTCCCAGGGTGACGGCAAAGCCTTTGACCGGCCCCGTCCCCATAAAAAAGAGAATGATGGCAGTGATAAAGACCGTCATATTGGAATCAAAAATCGCAGCAAAAGCGCGGTGATACCCCGCCGAAATGGCAGCCCGGACCGTCTTGCCTGCTTCCATTTCTTCGCGCATTCTTTCCGAAATAAGAATATTGGCATCCACCGCCATTCCGATGGATAAGATAAAACCCGCAATACCCGGGAGGCTCAGGGAGGAATGGGACATTGCCATAAAACCGACGACGAGAATCATATAAATCAGTAATCCCACATCGGCCACCAAACCGGCGACTAAATAATAAGCAGGCATAAAGAGGAAAATCATCAAAGCTGCCATAAGACCGGCCTTGATGCCTTTTTCAATCGAATCACGGCCAAGCGTCGGGCCCACGGTCCTTTCTTCGATAATCTGGACCGGGGCCGGCAGGGCGCCGGCGCGAAGCACGAGCGCAAGGTCACTGGCTTCCTGGACCGTGAAACTTCCAGAAATCTGCGCCTGGCCGTTCGGGATCCGGTCCCGGATCACAGGGGCGGAATGAATTTTTCCGTCCAGCACAATCGCCATCTGTTTTCCGACATTTTGGAAAGTCACGCGGTCAAAAATTTTGGCCCCTTCCTTGTCGAATTGAAGCTCAACGATTGACTGCCCATATTGGTCAAAGCTCACCGAGGCATTGGTCAGGTGGTCCCCTGTGAGGACCGCTTCTTTGTTGAGAAGCACGGAGGAACCCGCCGTATTTTCGCGGCCTTTCATTTCCTTGTAATCAAACCCTTCGGGTACGGTGCCCGCCTCGGCCTTTTGAATCAAATCGGTATTGTCAGAAACGATGCGGAATTCCAGATGCGCAGTCTTGCCGACAATTTCTTTGGCCCGGTCGCGGTTGGTCACTCCGGGAAGCTGCACCACCACCTGGTCTTTGCCCTGCTTCGTGATCACCGGTTCGCGCACGCCGAATTCGTCAATACGGTTACGGATCACTTCGACAACGCGGTCGGTGGCATCCAGACGGTGCTCGGCCGGAACTTTGTCCGTTTCAATTTGCAGCAAAAGCTGCATGCCGCCCTGCAAATCCAGGCCTAAATTGATTTTTTCATTCAGCGGATAAGCTTTCCAGATGGAAAGCGCGACCACGGCAATGATTAACAGGACTTTCCATTTATGATATTTGCCCATGATTCCCTCTTCTTCTTATTTTTCGGTGCGAAGGCCTGCAATCGCGCTTTTTAGAATTTCGATTTTGGTGTTTTCATTGTCGCCGACCTTCATCACGACATAATCATTCTGAAGACTTGTCACCGTCCCGAGGATACCGCCCGTCGTCACCACCCGGTCGCCCTTCTTTAATTCACTCACTACTTTTTGCAGTTCTTTCTGGCGTTTCTGCTGGGGGCGGATCAGGAAGAAATAAAAAATGCCAAAAATAAGGATGAGGGGAAGAAAGCTCAAGATCGGGTTGGCTTCGGAACCGGCCTGGGCCGGGGCTGCTGCGTATGCGATTTTTTCAAACATAGAAACTCCTTTTCAATGACATGTTTATCGGCATTCCGGGTCAAAATGTTTCATGAAATTTTTTTTGAATTCCATGAACCGTTTCTCCCGGAGTGCCGCGCGGATTTCCCGCACCAACTGCACAAAAAAATAAACGTTATGAATCGATAACAACTGCGCGCCCAGCATCTCCTCGGCATTCAGGAGATGGCGCAGGTAAGCCCTCGAAAAATGCAGGCAGGCATAACACCCGCAGCCTTCGGCGATAGGGCGCTCGTCCCGGGAGTACTTCCCGTTTCTCACCACCACCAGGCCCGACGGCGTAAAAGCCGCTCCATTGCGCCCATAGCGTGTCGGGTTCACGCAATCAAACATGTCCGCGCCGCGCTCGATCGATTCGAGAAAGTCGAGCGGGGTGCCGACACCCATCAAATACCGGGGCTTCTCTTCCGGCATTTCAGGAACAATCCGCTCCAGTACGGCAAGCGTTTGCTCCTTGGATTCCCCGACGCACAGGCCGCCGAGCGCATAACCGTCAAAATCGATTTCAACGGTCCTCTCCAGCGAATTGCGGCGAACGTCTTCAAAAACACCGCCCTGAACAATGCCGAACAAGGCCTGCGATTTTTTTTGATGTGCTTTCTTGGCGGCCTTAGACCAGGCGATTGTCCGGTCCACTGATTCCTGGATTCTTTTTTTATCCAGTGTGGGTGGCGGGCATTCATCAAAAATCATGGCAATGTCACTGCCGATGGATTCCTGCACCCGCACCATCTTTTCGGGCGTCAGCACAATCTCCCTGCCGTCGTAATGCGAACTGAAAGTCACGCCTTCTTCGGTAATTTGCCTCAGCCGGCTCAATGAAAAAACCTGATAGCCCCCGCTGTCGGTAAGAATGGGTTTTTGCCACCCCATAAAATTGTGCAAGCCACCGAATTTTTCGATTATATCGATTCCGGGCCGTATGTAAAGGTGATAGGCATTGGCCAGGATGATTTCGGCGCCAGCTTCGTCAAGATCACGCGGGGTGAGAGCTTTGACCGTGCCCTGCGTTCCGACGGGCATGAACACCGGAGTTTCGAAATCGCCATGGGCCGTGTGGACGATACCGGTGCGCGCATGCGAGTCCATATCCCTGGAGGTGACTTCAAAACCAAATACTTTATTTTCCGATTGAATCATAAAATAAGCATTGCATCGCCATAGCTGAAAAAGTGATATCCCTGCGTCATGGCTTCGTGATAAACCCGCATTAATTTATCTCTGTTTTCTTGAGGAGAATTTCCCGCCAAAAAGGCCGCAACCAGCAAAAGAAGCGAACTCTTGGGAAGATGAAAATTCGTGATCAATCCGGACACCACTTTAAAGGAGTAGGGCGGATAAATAAACAGATTTGTTTGGCCACGGCCTTCTTTCACCCTGCCCTTCTCCCCAACCACCGACTCAAGGGTACGGGTGGAAGTGGTGCCGCAAGCAATGACTCTTCGCCCTTCCGCAAGCGCCTTATTTATAGAAGCGGCCGCCGGCTCCGTGATTTCAAACTCTTCGGGCATCATTTGATGCCGGGTAAAATCCTCATCCATGATGGATTGAAAAGTACCGTAGCTGGTATGAAGGGTGACATAGACAATTTCTACTCCCCTGACTTCCAATTTCTTCAAAAGGGCCTGATCAAAATGCAGGCCTGCGGTGGGAGAAGCCACGGCGCCTTCTTTTTCCGCGAAAACCGTTTGATAAACTTCCCGGTCTTTTTCCGTGGCGGGCCGGCCGAGATAAGGCGGCAGCGGCATATGCCCGACTTTTGTTAGAATTTGACGCAGTTGTAGAGGCGACGCATGCGTCGCCCCTACAGCCATAAACCGGATCGTTCTCTCCCCCGAGTCGAGCCGGCCATTATCCAATACACAGGCCTGAAGAGATTGGCCGTTTTCTCCAAAATCAATCATCGAATCTTTTTTAATCTTGCCGCCGGGTTTCACCAGCGCTTCCCAGGTGCCGTCGGAATTTTCTTTCAGCAAAAGGGCTTCGACCTTTCCGCCGGTCGGGCGTTTTCCGTAGAGGCGGGCGGGCAGCACTTTCGTATTGTTTAAAACCAGCACATCCCCTTTTTTCAAAAAATCCGGGAGATCGCTGAAAATATGGTGAGAGAATTCTCCGGTACTCCGGTCAACGCGAATCAACCGGGCGCTCGGGCGTTCAGAAGGCGGATGAAGGGCAATAAGCTCCCGGGGAAGCGTGAAATCAAAATCAGAGAGTTTCAGGAGACCTTTTCCCCTTTCAAAATTTCGGGGACCGGGCGGGTGTCGATGCGAAGGCCGCCGTCGTGTTCAATGCGGATCGTATAAATGGTCCCCGGAAGAAAAATCGAGCCGGGGGCTTCGATCTGGGCATTTTTGATTCCCGAATGCTCGCGCGCCGCAGGGTCCAGCGCATATTTCCAGAATTCTTCCCAAAGTTTTGCTTCGAATTCTGATTTTTTTCCGGGCAATCGATAACCGGCCGGAATGTGCTGCGTTTCCGTCAGCACAAACTCCTGCGTTTTGGCACCGTCCAGCACAAAGGCTTTAAGAAAAAGGTAAATGCTTTTCCCCTGCAGACGGTTGCCGGCTTTTACGAATTTATCCTGAAACCGGATCACAAGCGACTGGAACTGGATGATATTGCCCTGGAAAGTAAAATACCGGGCCGGAAGCGGCTTGCCTTCCGCATCGTATTCCAGAAACTTGATTGTTGTCTTGATTTTTTGGGCGGTTTCATCAAACTCGCTTTTCGTGACCAGCACCTCGGCCGCCCGCGAATCCGCAGACAAACGCTCAATGACCTGGCGCAAAACACGTCCTTCTTCCACCCAACAGTAAATCCAGAGGCCGGCAGCCAGAAAAGCCGCAATCCCGGCAAGGCCTAGAATTGTTTTAAAAATTTTGGGAAGTTTCATGAGCAGGACACTATAAAAGATAAAACTCGGAGTTGCCAAGGAATATTTGTTGTGCCATTATTGAGACCTATGACTTTGGCGCATGCCGTTCTTCTTGGAATCATTGAGGGCATTACCGAATTTATTCCCGTATCCTCCACCGGCCATTTGATTCTGGCCAGCCATTTCCTCGGTGACACCGGCGACACCGCGAAAGTTTTCGAGATTTTTATCCAGCTCGGCGCAATCCTGGCCGTAATCGCCGCTTATCCTGCAAGATTTACGGGCTTCCTTCATTTCAAAAAGGATTCCGGCTTTTCCGGTATTCGGGCGCTTACCCTGCTTTTAATGACGACCTTGCCGGCCCTTGTTTTGGGGCTTTTGGCCCATGATTTCATCAAAAAATATTTATTCAATCCCCAAACCGTTGCCCTGGCGCTGGCACTGGGGGGCGTATGGATTCTTCTGGTCGAAAAAAAACGTTTCACACCGAAGCAAACAAGCCTGGATGATATGACCTGGAAGGAAGCGCTTTTGATCGGCTTTTACCAATGCCTTGCCCTGTGGCCGGGCATGTCGCGCTCCGCCTCCACCATTCTTGGCGGAATGATGAGCGGCATTGACCGGAAAACCGCCACTGAATATTCTTTTTTTGCCGCAGTGCCCGTCATGTTTGCCGCCACTCTTTTTGATCTTTTCAAAAGCCGGCACCTTTTGAATTTTTCCGATTTTTATTTTTTTGCGGCGGGATTTATTGTTTCTTTTCTCACTGCGTGGATTGTCATCCGGGCCTTCATGGGATTTTTAAGCAAACATACGCTCGCCGGCTTCGGCTGGTATCGGATTCTCCTGGCACTCGCCGTTCTATTCCTGAATTAATGAGAAATGCGCCCGGCTGGGGTCGAACCAGCAACCTCTACCTCCGGAGGGTAGCGCTCTATCCAGTTGAGCTACGGGCGCGCGTACGCGGCTTCCTTAGCCGCGACAGCGCCGTACTTGTACATCGGTACAAGTGCGGGCGCACGAAACATTCTATTTTACTCCTATTCAAACAACTCTGCCACCTTCCCGGCCAGCGCTGCCACTTTGCCTGACGGAGGCGAAGGGCGCAAGCTATTGAGATTCACCAGTTCAGCGCCCGGGTAATAATAGCGAAGAATATCCGGATAAGTATAGCCCAGATCGGCAAGCGCTTTCATGCCGTATTGGCAGAGCCCCGCGCCATGCCCCCATCCTTTTCCATAAAAAATAAACCTCTCGCTCTGGCGCTCGATTAAATAAATCCAGGTGCTTTTTAATTTGAGCGGGTCCAGCCAAAGACGGAAATCATTGGACTGGATTTTGATTTTTCCGCCGCTGCGAAAGAAAATTTCAAAATTTTTCGCACGTCCCGTTGTATCAATATCCACCAGCTGAATGTTCTGAATTCCCGATTTTGCGGGAAAGCCATTTTTACGCAACCGGGCTTCGATTTGGGCCCGGCTGAATTCCGTCTTCCAGCGGTAGTATTTGGAAGTATGGCAAAAAGTACACTTCACTCCCCCCAGGGAAGGATGCGGATTCACATTCCAGACATTCTCGGCACGGGTAGTGGCCCCGCCGCAGGTAGAATGAAAATAAGCGGGGAAAATTTTTCCATGGTAAAGAAGAATCTGGCCATCCGTCATATCAACGGCGCGGCTGGTGATGGAATTCTCTGCGGTCTTCCCACCATACACCTGGCTGAGAATGCCTTTCGAAAGAACATATTTCTGCTCGCGGTGCTCAATGGCTTTGAAAAGCGCGTAAGTGCGTGCTGCAACCGCCTGCGCCTTCAAGGCTTCGACAGGCCAGAAGGAACTGGTTTCCTTGGGCAGGACCCCTTTCAAATAATCTTCCACCGGAATTTTATTGATAATGGAAAGAGTGCCATTGGGGTCATGCGTGAATTCCAGCGCGTGGCGGTAAGAATGCCCGTCCAGCTTGATCCCGCCTTTTTCAATCATCAAAGTAAGGCTATCCGAGTTATAGTTCAAGGCCCCCACCTGGAGGCCTGAAGCTCCGGGCTTGATTTTGGCCGCCACAAAACGGGGGCCGCTCAAAAGGGGCTTTTTTTGAGCATCCAGCATTTGATAAGGAGAATCGGTTTCAATGACGGCCGACTTGATATTTTGGGCCAGGCCGATCCGGATGATTTCCAGGTCTTTGGGATTTTCCGGAAGGCTCAAGGAAGTTTCCTTGAATTCGATTCCGTAAAGATGAGACGATTGGAAAAGGAAGGAAGCTGCGAGAAAAATCCCGAATGATTTTTTAAAGATTGAAACCATGGGGAGTTATTTTAACAGCTTGGGGGCTCTATGGGTAGAAGCTTTAAAAAAATAAAAAGGCCGGTGTTCATCACACCGGCCTTTTGGAAATTGAAAAGTCAAACGCAGGATTACTTGATGACTCCGCCACCCGCGCCCAAATGCACTTTCATTTTGTCCCAGGTGCGGCGGCCCACAACGCCATCCGCTTCAAGGCCATTGTCTCTTTGAAAAGCTTTGACGGCTTCTTTTGTCGCAGATCCGATTTTGCCGTCAACGGTTCCTTTGTAATAACCGGCATTTTTCAACGCGCGCTGAATGTTCGCGGAAGGAAGTTCGAACCCTGAAGGCGTGCGATAAACACCGCCGCCATAGGAACCGCCGCCGTCGGATTCGGAAACGCCTGAAGCCGCTCCGCCTTGAGCTTGGACAGAACCGCGCATTTCCTGCACCGATTGATCCAGACGCACGAGCTCGTCACTCATGGTGTTGACTTGCGCTTGGAGAACATCGACTTTGCTTTTTTTGCGGGCGCAACCTGTATTGGCTACAAGCAACAATCCCAAACCGAATAATGCACTGACTCTAAAAACTTTTGACATGTGATTTGTCTCCTTTAAATCGGGCTATGCAGAAATGATGAATGGATCGCTAGGATTCCATCCCACCTTCGAAACGGGAGGCCGTAGTCTAGCAAAAGCTATTTGGGAAATCAATAAAATTGTGCCGTTTTTTTCGATTTTATGAAACTTTGGTTCCGAAAACGAGAAATTCGGTATGCGAGACCATGCGCTGGACCGGCCGGGTTTTGCCTTCCCGGGCCAGGATGGGCCGCTCCAAAAGCTCAACCGCCTCCACCCGGATAAATCCGCTCCGCCGGAGCGCTTCGGCCATTTTCTCGATTTGATTGAAGGTCGGGTTCAAACTTACGACCCTCCCCCCGCTTTTGAGAGCGTCTTTGACTACTTCCACCTCTTCCCAGGGCTGGGGAATATCCAAAATGGCCACATCGAATTCTTTTTCCGGAAAAGGTTCCGCCGCCATCCGTTCGCAAAAGGTAACGTAATCTTTAAACCCCGCGCGGTTGATATTTTTGACCGCATTTTTGGGAATATCCACGCGCCGGTCAAACGTAAACACATGCCCCGCGGGGCTGACCGTTTGGGCCAAAGCCATGGTCAGAGACCCTGACCCCGTGCCCACTTCGAGAACCTTGCAGCCCGGATGAACCCCGGAGCGAATCATCAAAAAAGCCGCGTCTTTCGGATAAATGATTCCGCTCTCACGGGAAGCCTTCATCATCAAATCTTCGAGCGTAGGCTTCAAAAGATAGGCCTGTCCATGCTCGCATTGCACTTTTTCACCGAACTGGCGCCCGATCCATTCGTCCACCAAAAGCGGACGGCCGCAGTGAATGCCGACCTTTTTTCCAAGCGTGATATCGACGAGATAAGTGGTTTCTTCTTCATCAAACCAAAGCAGGACCACATCCCCTTCCTTGATTTGATTGTTGGCTTCAAGTTTTAAGTTCATAAGTCCGTGTCATTCTGAGGAGTCCCGCAGGACGACGAAGAATCTCGTGAGATCCTTCGCTACGCTCAGGATGACAGTCACCACCCTTTCTTTTTCGCCGCTTCAAGCAATTCCTTAAAATCCGGAAAAATCGCGGCAGGAGCCGCTGATTGTAACTCATCGAGCGTTCCAAATCCATGCGTAAGTACAACCGTTTCCACGCCCGCATTGCGGCCGGTTTCAATATCAATGAGGCTGTCTCCGATGAAAAGAGTTTCTTCGGGGCCGGTATTCCGGTTTTTCATCAAATGAAAAATACTTCCCGGATCAGGTTTGTGAGCATGCCCGGAATTGCCGGGAATAATTTCGAAAAAATAATCCGCCACGCCGAGGGCATTGAGAAGTTCATAGGAAAACGGATTCGGCTTGTTGGTGATCACGGCCTGATTCCGCTCTTTGAAATAGCCAAGAATTTCCAACGTTCCCGGATAAAGCCGGCTGGAATCCAGCATATGCCGGGCATAATGATCACGATAAATTTTAGAACCTTTTTCAATCATTTTTGGCTCTTCGGTCTGCAGGCATCCCTGAATCAGGGCATGCAGCCCCCGCCCTACGTGCCGGCAGATTTCTTCCGTGGTCATTTTCGGGTGGCCCATTTGGTCCTGCATGTGATTGGCCGCGCGGGCAATGTCTTCGCGCGTATCGACGAGCGTGCCGTCAAGGTCGTAAATAATGAGGGATTTCATCGGGGTGGAAAGCTACCGGTGGCTTTTACGCGCCGGGCCGTCCGGCGGCTTCTGCCGGCCCTGATTGTCCTGCATTTGCCGCCCCCGGCCGCCCCCTTCGGGGACTGCGGGGAAATGCGCCCGACCGTACATTTGGGCGCGCCAATCGTACTCTTCCTCGGCCTGATGATAAACGCACTTTTCGCAGCGAATCAAATGATGCCGGCCGCGCATGGCTTCTTCAAAACCTTCGCTTGAATCAAAATTTTTTCCGCAAAAGTTACAAAACATAATTAAATCATAGCATTCTTTGGCAGATTGCCAAACTGAAGAATCGATTCCTGAAGTCCGGCCAGACGCGCCCCCACCGCTTCGAGCGCCGCGCCGTTCAGCTCCAGCACATGCGCAAACTGGTTTTTGAGAAAATAGACAATGCCGGTTTTGGGCGTGATCTTTAAAATTTTATGCGCGGCAAAAGCATAAATTTCAATTTGAAGTTCATAGCCCGCTTCCTTGGCTTTCGCCGCATCCCCCATGGCAGTTTTGTAATCCAGCACATGCCAATGCCCGTTTCCATCCTGGAACAAAACGTCAATCACGCCTTCCACGCGGCCGTGGCGCTGATTGATCACAAAAGGCAATTCCCGGTAAACCTTGCGGGCACCCTGAAGCCGCGCAAAAAGCGGGCTGGCGCAAAAATTTTTTATGATTTCCGCCGCTTCTTCGCGTTTGGCAGGCGTCATTCCGGAGCAGGCTTCCTGAATGAATCCGGAGAGATTCCACCCCGAAGGTTCTTCCCCACCCTTCGTGGCAGAAAAATCAAGCTGTTCCAGGATTCTGTGCACCGCGGTTCCAAAATCGGCATAGGAATCGCCAGGCTCGGTCGGCGCATTCCGTTCCGGCTCGCTTTCGTCCGGATATCCGATCTCATAAATGTCCCGGTATTTTTTCGGGTTCTTTTCAAATGCGGCATAAGCCGAAACCGGAAGATCAATCACCCGGGCGGGCAATCTCTTTTTCTTTTCAAGTCCCGCAAAAATTCCGGAGCCTTCATTTTCCGCCTCTTGGCGCTCCTTCGTATCAGGCAGGATTTCTTCCAAAGGATGGGCTTTTAAATCCCCGAAAACTTCCTCGAAGATTTTCTTTTCCGCAAGCGCGCGCCGGCGCGTCAAAAATCCCGCCCCATCCGCCGGATGAATTGTCACGGCTTCGAAAACAGACGGCGGCATGGCCATTACCCAATCCATCCAGGATGACATTTCCGAAAAATTTTCTTTCACGGCTTTTTTTTCTTTGTGGACCCCGCTGAAGATCAGCCGCTCTTTGGCCCGAGTGGCCGCCACATAAAATTGCCGTTTCCATTCCTGGCGCTTTTTGCGGGTTAAATTTTCCTCCAGCCGTATCCAGCCGGCCGGGTTTTCCCAATCCGCTGTTTTTTCATTCCAGACTTCCATGGAATACCCTGCGCCGGGTTCGGCCTTCAGCCAGGCCGCGGGGTCCGAGCGCTTCTCACGGGCCAGATCGGCCACAAAAACCACTTTGAATTCCAGGCCTTTGGAGCGATGAATGGAAAGAAGCCGCACCACCCGCCCGCTTTCTTCCGCTTCCACCTGAGCTTCGGATTCGCGGACTTCATGCGTTTCGAGCCGGCGCAACGTGCGGAGAAAAGCCCCCAGCACGAGCGGCTCCCCGCTTTCGAATTCGCGGGCAACATTGATCATTTTTTTGAGATTGGCGTAGCGGCGCACTCCCTGGGCGTCGGCAAGCACGGTCAATTCATACGAGGTTTTTTCGAGAATCAAATCCAGAAGCTCGGTCAATTTCAGCCGGTCTTTGACGGCCAAGAGTTCCCGCGAAATTTCAAGAAAAAACCGGACCTTGGCTTTTTCCTCTTCCGGAATTTGAGGAATCGCCGCCCATTGCTTCACGCCTTCATAAAGAGGCGTGGCGTGTTGAGGAGCATCCCCGGCTTTGGCCTGGCGCGAAAGCCAGAAAAGCGTATTGTCGCTCACTTGAAAAAGCGGAGAGCGAAGCGCGGCAGCCAGCGGAATATCGGCCAGCGGATTTTCGAGAAAGGAAAGAAAACTCACCATGTCACGGATTTCCGGCTGATGGTAAAAACCTGTGCCCGCAAGCGAATAATAAGGAATGCCGCGTTTTTTCAGCGCCTGCTCGTACAGGCCGGTGTCGGTCATGACCTGAAAAAGCACCGCCATGTCGCCGTAAGGAGTGCCCTGCTCATGAAGCTCCAACATGCGTTCCGCGATTAAATCCGCCTCGCGCAAGCGCGCAAGGTCCATGGACTCTTCCTCTTTTTTAACAACGGAGATCAATTCCACGCCGGGCTGAGAAGCAGGTGTCATCCCCGAATGTTTTAGTCGGGGATCATCGGTCACAGATTCCCGCCTAACATCATGCGGGAATGACGCGGCAACAAGCCCTTCAAAAGGAAGCTCTTCCTCCTGCCATAAATGATCGAAAAAGCGGTTCACGAATTCCAGCACCGGCTCCGCCGACCTGAAATTCTCGATCAAGGAAATGCGCAGGCCCCGGCCTTCCTTTTCATATTCTTTTTCCTTGGCAAGAAAAAGCGCGGGCTCTGCTCCGCGAAAAGAATAAATGGATTGCTTGAAATCGCCGACGAGAAATAAATTGTCGCCACGGGAAAGAAGCTCGATCAGTCTCAATTGAAGAGGATTGGTGTCCTGAAACTCGTCCACCATCACCTGCCGGAATTTTCCGCGGCAGCGCTCCAGCAGTTTTTGGGAAACCTTGTCCTGTTTTTCGAAAAGCCGCACGGCCAGGCGCTGAAGGTCGTCGAAATCGAGAAACCCCTTTTCTTTTTTGCGCATTTCATAAGTTCCCTCGAAAGAAAGCGCCAGCGTTTCGAATTTTTGCGCCCAGGGCTTCATGAAAATTTCGATTTTCCGCGCCAATAACCCGGCGCAGGCTTCTTTGATTTCCGCCCAGGCGGTTTCGCCTTTTTTGCCGCGCTTCCGTGAAAATCCCGCCATCCATGTTTTGTAATCCTCTACCGTATCCCAATCCCAATTTTCATTTTTTTGAAACCGCTCAAATTCGCGGGCCAGCTCTTTTTCACCGAGCTTTTCAAAAGGAGGAAAACCATTTATTCCCTGCTCCCCCTCCGGGAGAGAACAGGATGAGGGGTGAAGTTGAAAAAACTCCGCCAATGTTTTCCCGTCATGCCGGGCCGCATCAAAAACCTTAAAAATCCCCGCCCGCACGTCTTTTTCCGTATAAATTTTTAAAAGCTCGAAAATTTCATTTCCTTTTTCGCAAAGCCGCTCGAGGGTTTCATCCAGCGCCTGTTCCTTGAGAAAGTCCGACTCTTCCGACTCCAGCACCCGGAAATCGGGGTCCACCCCCGCTTCAAAGGGATGCTCGCGCAGAATGCGCGCGGCAAAAGCATGGATCGTGGAAATATAGGCCGCCTCCAGGTCCCGCCGGTCGCGCTCGCGGCCCAGCTCGCCCAGTTTTTTCATGATCCTCGACTTCATTTCATTGGCCGCTTTGTCCGTATAGGTCAAAGCCAGGATTTCCGTTACCAGCGCCTGCCCGGAAATCACAAAATGAAGGAACCGCTCCACCAGCACCCGCGTTTTTCCCGTACCCGCGCCCGCCGAAACGAGAATATTACGACCGGAAAAAGTAGCGGCAATTTCCTGAGATCTTGTGAGCTTCATAAAATCTTTGTCTCTTTCATGCTTTCTTTGATTTCTTCGATGATCAAAGGGACGCGCCATTTCTGGATGCGGCAGACCGGATCATAGGAACAAAAATTACATTCATTGGCGCTACGGGGTTTGACCGGGATTTCCATGCGGACCATGGCCGAGGCAAATTGCCGGACAAAATCCACGCACTTGTCGAGAAAGGTCCGGAATTCCGCTTCAGACAAAATTATTTTTTTCGGCGAAAGGCCGGGGAAATACTCCGTGAAACCGGCATGATAAAAACCGCTTTTGCGCCGTTCCCGGATCGCATAGAGCTCGGCGCCCGCGGGCTTGAGTTTCAAAAATTTTTCAAGCGCCAGCAGATAAAGCGGGAGCTGGAGCGAAATGCCCATCTCGAAATCTTTTTTATCGAATTTGGCGGCCGCGGCCGTGCGTTTGTAATCAATGATGGCGCCCACGGTCCCCGTCGCATCCGTATCCACGCGGTCGATCTCTCCGCGGAGTTTGATTGTTCCCTCCGGCGTTTCGATTTCGAATAAAGGATAAGGGCTGCCTTCTTTTCCGAAGCCCAGCTCAAAATAGCGCGGTTGGAGCGGTGAGGTTTTTAAACGTTCCAGCTCTTCTTTAAGAAAGGCAAAGAGCATGTCCCGGAGCCCTTCCCGTTCAAGATCAAGCTGGTATTTTTTTTCCGTGACCAGCGGGTATTCCAGAAATGCGGCTTCAAGCTCGCCGCCGGCATCCTGAAGCGCCCGGTCCAGGGAAGGGTAGGTTCCATTCCATTTTTCAAAACACCTTTGCAGCGTGCGGTGCAGGATGCTGCCGCGGCGCGTAACATTCACGTCGTCTTCGGGGTTTTCCAGTTTCAAAACCCGGCGGGCGTAATATTTGAAGGGGCAACGGGCATAGCCTTCCAGAGTGGTCGAGCTTGTTTCAAAGGGCTTGAAAACATCGAGCGCGGCAATGGCAGGATCAGTGAGTTCATCCTTCACTTCATAGAATGCCCGTTGGAATTTCTCCCGGGAAACGGGACGCTTCAAAATTTCATTGGTGAGATACAAAACAAGGGGCCTTTTTTCCAAATCTTTTTCCGGGGCCCAAAGCTCCCCCATGACCGCCATTTCCAGCTCGCGCGCATTGACCGCTTCTTTCAGCTCGGGGTAAGGCCGGCCAAGGCTTTGCTTCCGCAGAGTTGCCTTGCCGCCGCAATTGGCCAAAATTTCTTCGATATAATAGGAAGGGAGCGATTCTTTGCCTTCCAGGTCGAGGCGCGGATAGGTCAAAAAAAGTTTTTCGGAGGCGCGGGTCACGGCCAGATAAAAAAGGTAGCGCTCCATGGCCTGGCGCGGCAGTTTTTCCTTTAATTGCCCCCAAAAGGGGACAGGCAATACTCCACTGCCTGTCCCCTTTTGCTGTAACCCGTTGAAAAGCTTGCGCTCCCAGTCGGAAAAAACGGGGTCTTCCTTGATCTGGACCGGGAATTTTTTCTCGAGCAGTCCCGCCACAAATACGACACGGTATTCTTTTTGACGGGCCAGCGACACATTGTAAACCTGCACCCGGTTGCGGTCTTGTTCATGCAGCGGATAAAGATCGAGGTCCACCAAACGGAAAAAACGGTCCGCGAAAGAATCCAGCGACACTTCGTCCCCTTTGGCAAAGGAAAGCCCGATTTCGTCGAGAAGGGATTCAAAGCGCTTCCAGCTCGCGGCGTCCCGCCGCACATATTCTTCCAGAGAATCGATTCTTTGAAAAATTCCGAATTGTTTGGCCACGGCATGAACCAGGATATTCCGGAATTCGGGGAATGTTTTCGTGGCGCGCAACCGGTCTTCCACCTGGGCAATGACGCCAAGCCCCCCGTCCGGCCAATTTTCGAGCCAGGCCTCGCGCCCGCGAAAAACGCCTTTTTCAATGGCCCGGTGTTCCAGAGCGCTGATCCATTCGTAATTTTTGGGTTCCTCCCCAAGACGGGAAACATAGGTGGATTTTAAAAACTCCATGAGGTCGCTGCGCTTCCAGCGGTCGGAAAAAATTTTAAGCAGGCGGGCAATGACCCGGATCATCGGCGCAAAACTCAGGCGTTCCCGCTCATGCACTTCCACCGGGATATCATAACGGGCAAAAACCGAACGGATGACGCTGTCGTAAACACCGATTTCACGGAGGAGGATTGCAAAATCGCTGAAGCGAAAATCCCCTGAGCGCGACAGGCTCTCGATTTGGCGGGCAATCATTTCCACTTCGCCCTCGATGCCGATGGCCTCAAAGATGACAAAGTCTTGGGCATTGTCATCCTGAGCGGAGCGAAGGATCCCTGATCTCAGGATGCCCTTTTTTCTGGGCTCAAGCGTTTCCACTTTGAAATCCATCTGCTTCAGCATCTCAAAGGTGGGGCGCAGGCCCTCGAAAAGCTCCGCACGCGAGGAATTTTCTTCATAGGTCAGCGTGACCGTCATCTGGTCCGTCATTTCGCACAATGCCTGAAAATAAGCGAGCTGATGTTCGGAAAAATCGAAAAAACCATCCAGCCAAAGCGAATGAAAGCGGCGGCCCCGGAATGCGCCCGCTTTTTTTCTTTCCTGAAAAATTTGAAATCCGTCCTGCCGGTCGCGAAGCC
>CAYGIT010000052.1:0-16482 GCA_964349955.1 uncultured bacterium | reverse complement strand
AAAATGCTATCAAATAGAGTGAATCTGTCGTCCATAATTCTAATAACTATAGTTATATTTCTATGATTTTTTTCGCTTAAAATCGGGTCTTCTTTTTCTGATTTGTTAATGATTCATCTAGCTAAATCAGGCAGTCGAGTAACCGGGATTGTTGTTAGTAAAGAGATTTCTGAAAGAAAAATGACGATCGGAAAAAATGTAAAAGGCGGATTTCACATTAGCTTACCGTCACGTCATTCCAGTTATGGGGTTATTTACTATCAGTTTCGTGATTCTAACGGCAAGTTATGGAGGGGAAGAGGGTTCGCCGATAGAGGACTATACGATCGCTATAAAGAAGGTGATCTGCTTTCGATTGTATATTTCAAAAGGTTTCCTTTGGGAAACAAAATAGAATCGAATTTAAAAGAGTATTATTCGAAAAGCATAGAGAAAATAAAAAAATCGGATATGATCAAAAAGATGGTTTTGTTATCGGGGCAGGATCCGGAAAATGGGTCCCTCAAGGAAAAATTAGCAAAACTATATATGGATGAAAATCAATATGAAGATTGCATCAGGGAATATAGCGCGTTAATTGAAAAAAATCAGACAGTGGCTAGTTTTCATGCAAACTTAGGGTATTGTTATGGGATGAAAAATGAGGTAGAAAAAGCGATTTTTTCGTATCTCAAGGCTGTGGAATTAGCACCAAACGATCCTGATCATTTCGAGAATTTGGGGGTTGCTTATGAAAAGATTTATAAATGGGAGGAAGCAGTAACTGCATATAAAAAGGCAATTATTTTGAATCCAAAAAATAAAGATGCCGTTCTCAGACTTGCAATAATCCTAGATCGTCTTGGGCGTTATCAAGATGGAATCCGATATTTAAAGGCGTATATCAATTATGACAATCAATGCATCGAAGCATATCAGTTAGTATCGCGACTTGCTGTGCGTAAAGAGGACTTCCCTGCAGCAATAGATTATCTGAAAAAGGGGCTTGAAATTTTTCCGCATGATCCTGAGCTAAATTTTGAATTGGGAATTGCTTATGTCCACTTCAGAGTTCTTGAAAAAGCAAAGGCGCAGTTAAAGATCTTATCTGCAATGAAAGATCCCCGGTATAAAGAATTGAAGAGTATTTTAGAAGCTGACCCACTTGCTAATAAAAATGGGGACGGTTTATAGTGGACCCCAACTGCAGCCTTTCAAAGAGACAGGTGCCAGGCACTAAACTGGGGACAGGCAGGAGGTGGAAAATAAAAGATGGGAAGAAAAAATCGCGGGAACTTATTATTTGATGGTTGTTACGCGCACATCATGTCACGTGCGACGGAAAAGCGTCATATATTTCGATCGGAGAAAGATTTCGAAAAGTTCAAAGAGCTATTATTGGAATCGAAACAACAGCATGGATACCGGATTCATCACTATTGTTTGATGCATACGCATTTTCATCTGTTGGTATCGATGGAAGGAGTGGATTTATTCTCCGAAGCCTTGAAGTGGGTGAAGTGGAAGTATGCACGGCACTTTAATTTGGGGCATAAGCGATTTGGTCCTCTATGGCGGGATCGTTTCAAGAGCCGCGTGATTGAAGATGAGCGGTATTTGCGAGCCTGTGGAGCCTATGTGGAGGGGAATCCTGTGGACGCGGGTTTAGTCAAACAGTGTGAAGATTGGCCCTATAGTTCGAGCAGGCATTATTTTTGTGGAGTTCAAGATCAATTGGTGGACGATTACAGTTTTGAGGGGATGCTTCCCGAGATTGAAGGCGATGCAAAGGAATTTTTTGAGAAGACAGAGGTGATTGGTTCGCCAATTTTTAAAATTCATTATAAGGAGGGCATGTTCCATAACATGCCTGTCCCCGGATGAGTGCCTGGCACCTTCGGCCTTCGGTATTCTCCTAAAAGCATTGCTGAATATATTATAGAAATAGCAGAGAAAAATAAAGAGGCTCATTTTTAAAATAATGGAACTGAGAAATAGGAGTGGCCGATGAACATTAAGACAAAGAGAGTATTAGCTGCCCTCGTGGACATGATTGGTTTGCCCGTTATCGTGGGTGTGATAGAGGGTTTATTGATAATTTTTTTTAAAATTAACGAACCCGTTCGTGGCAGGATTCTAGAGAGTCTGAATTTTAGCTTTTCATTAATTTTTTGGAGAGATTTTATATATTCTCCGGGGCGGCATCTGTTCGGAATTGAATTGGTAGATGCAAAGAGCAAAGTTCCTATTTGTTTTTATAGGGGGAATTTTTTTCTCAATCTCTGGCGGTCATTCTTAAGAAATATTTTGCTCACTGTTCCATTTGTCTTGATAATAGGCTATTTCATAGAAATAGTTATGGTGGTCCGAAAAGGACATCGTATTGCTGATAAGTGGGCAGACGTGGAAGTGGTGGAAAAGTAGAAAGTAGGAACATTCTTCAGCTGCAATATGCCTAGATATCCAGGAAAAGATATGTCGCAGCAGAATACATTTCGAATTATCGCATTTGTCGGTTTGGTAATGGTGGCCCTCGCTTTTAGTATGCCGAAAATCGAGGATCGCCTAACGGATACTCTTTAATGTCGAATCATTATCATCTGATGCTAGAAACGCCGGAAGGCAATCTTTTGCGGGCGATCCGTCATTTGGATGGGGTCTACACTCAAGGGTTTAACAAGCGTAAGAAGCGTAGAGTAGGGTCGTTATTCCAGGGAAGGTGAAACCTTGGTGACAGACACCGAAAAAGGGGACAAACAGAGAAGATTGGTAACCCAGACATGCAGAGCTCGAACATTGATTTTTTGTGACGGTTCCTATTTCTATGTCTTTTCCCGCCGCTCGAAAAGTGTAAAAATGGGGACGGTTCTATTTTCCAAATGGACCGGGTTTAATTAGCGCTGCACCAATCGGCTGATATATGAATCAATGAATTGCTCATGAAAACCTGAACCCGGTACATGTAGAACCGGTACCAGGCAAAAAATTTAATGAAACAAAATAGGGGTTGGCTATTTGACAAACTAAGAAACGGCTATAAGGTTATTGATATTGGCGTAGATCCGGAAAGAAAAATTCGTAGTGTGTTTTATCAAATGGAAGAAGAAGTACTGAGGCGTACAAAAAGATTATTAAGAGTATGAGGGAGAGCCGATGAAAACCAATATTTTCACAACGAAGTGTCTCGAAGCTTTCAAATTTTTGGTTGATGAATTTAACTTTGAACTCATGGAGACAAAGGGGGATTTAGCTTATTCTCATGTTACTTATCATAACAAAACACTCTCACTCGGCATTACTATTTATTATGAATATGGAGAAAACTATGTTTATGTTAATCTGTTTAAATCGATTGATGGAGCCCTACCCCAATGGAATGATCGGGTGAATCAAATCGACCTAAATAGTTTTGTGCCAGCAAATTTTCCGCCATGCAACCTTCCTATTGTTTATCCGCAGATGTATTCCGAAGCGGATCTTGCAAATGTGCTTAAATCTCATGGTGATGCTCTTCGACAATATGGTAAGAAAATACTTAACGGAGATGTGAGTATTTTTTCAAAAAATCGTCATTGACTTTAAATCCTAAGAATAAACAATTAAGGGATGCTGAAATGAAAGACCCATGGTTAGCCGTATTTTTGTCTTCAATTTTTCCCGGTATGGGCCAAATTTATTCAGAGTCCAAGCCTAAAGGTTATTTTTTTATCGGGGTTCAGATCGGTTTAGCGGTTAGTTCTACGGCCTCAATTTTGGCTATTCTATATGGATTTGATCCGCTTATCCCTGTTTTGCTTGTTCTGGCTAGTGGAATCTTTAGCTTTTGTAACTTATTTGATGCTTATAAATCAGCCAAGCAATTCAATCACAAATGGAATTTTCAAGATTCGCTTTTAAAGAAAGAACCCTTTTTGGCCGTTTTTCTTTCCTCGCTATTTCCTGGTCTTGGTCAATTTTATAATTCCAAAATTTGGAAAGGGATAGGGTTTATAATTTTATTTTTCTCTCTATCATTTCTCGCAACAATCATTGAGCAGATATTATATATTGATGTCTTATTCAAAGTGGGTGTTGAAATGGCAATGAGTCTATTTATTTTGCATGATGCCTATTTCGATTCGCAACAAATTAATGGCAATCAAGGAGGTATTATTTCTTGTTTTGAAAAGCGAAAAGTATATAGCATTATAGGGCTCTGGCTTTTCCTTCATATCCTGCCCGCTGGAACTGCAGGCATTATTAGATCGAATTTCGTGATGCCTTACAAATTACCAGCCCAATCTATGCGGCCAACGTTAGATCAAGGAGATAGAATTTTTGTGAATAAGTGGATTTATAAACATGAAAATCCAAAGCGTGGTGATTTGGTCGTTTTTCAATATCCATTCGATCCCAAAAAAGATTTTTTGAAGCGGGTAGTCGGGATGCCGGGTGAGAAACTTAAGATTCAAGACGGGCATATTTATATCAATGGTGAACTTTTAACGGCACCTGAATTTTTAAAGGAGAACTATTACAATAATCGTGAGGATTGGCGATACGGAAAATCAGGAATGGTCATCGAAATTCCTGAAAATTTTTATTTTGTTTTAGGGGATAATAGTGCACAGAGTTCTGACAGCAGGAATTACGGATTCATTCCCCGGAAGGCAATCAAGGCGAAAGCATTTTTTATTTGGTGGCCACTTAACCGCTGGGGAAAGCTACAATGATCTTCCCCCGAAACCAGGTGTGTCAGGCGTCAATTCAGCAAAAGCCTTGCTTGATCCAGTCACCGGTTTATCTATTCCGGGGATGAAAGTTAATAGACTCAGGTGACAAGACTCAGGTTAGACTCAGGTGATAGACTCAGGTGACAGTCACTTTTAGAGGGGACAGACATGAAAGATGAAAAGGGGATTAAACGGGAAGGAAATGACACGCAAATCTCGTAAGGAAATACTCCAAGACGGATGTTTTGCCCACATATTTTCTCGCTCGATCGAAAAGCGCTATATTTTTAAAACTGATTGCGATTTTAATGAATTCCAAAATCTGTTGCTGCATTTCAAAAAGAAATATCCCTTTCAAATCCATCATTACTGCTTAATGCACACTCATTTCCACATAGCGGTGTCTATGCCTGACACCTGCTTGTTTTCTAAGGCATTGCAGGAGCTAAAATGGCGTTATACTCGATCGTTCAATAAGCGGCATAAGAGGCGTGGGCCACTTTGGCAGGAGAGGTTCAAGAGCCTGCTGATTGAAGATGCGCAGTATTTGTATGCTTGTGGAATTTATATCGAAGGCAATCCTCTCAAAGCCGGCTTGGTAGATAGAAGCGAAGACTGGAATTACAGTTCCGCCAGTGTTTACACTTCAGGAGAAGATAATCCATTAGTTGACCGCTATGAGTTGCCGAGTTTACCTGAAGGAATAAATTGGGAAGAGCGATTTTTTACGAAAGGAACAGGAATAGGTTCGAGTTTATTTAAGATTTATCAACGAGAAGAGTGTCAAATGTGGATGCCTGTCCCCTGAAAAAGTGACTGGCACCTGTTTTTCCTGTTTTTATTAATAAGATTAAAAGTAATCTCAACAAGTACAATGAGCACTGAGAAACGGTTATGAAAAGACAAGGATTGATCTTAATTTTTTTGTTTATTTTTAGTGTTTCCAATTTAGGAATTACATACGCTGCTGAGGGTTTTTTGATGACGCCTGATGGGGTAAGGCTTTTTTATGAATATCAGAAGATGATTCCGGAAAAGGAAAAGGGCACGGCGATCCTTTTGCATGGCTGGGGAATGAGTTATAACGAGTGGGCGGGTTTTAAGGAAAAGCTTCAGGAGGATGGATGGTCGACGGTAGGCTTTGATTTCCGCGGCCATGGAGCAAGTAACGAAGCTTCCGGAAAGAAGCAGCTTGATTTTCAGGAAATGAATCGCCGGTCACAACGCAGGGACCTTCTTATCGATATTCAAACGGTGACTGCCTATCTTGCGAGTAATAAACCGGTATGGCTGATCGGAAGCAGTATTGGCGCAAATTATGCACTCCGTTATGCGGCCAAAGATACAAGAATCACCGGAGTTATTTTGATTTCACCGGGCTATGATACCTGGAAAATCCTTACGAAAGACTTGCCGGAAAAATTCGGGGCCAGGCCCATGATGCTGATTGCGGCCCGGAATAATCCCTGGTCCTTTCGTACCGGGGAAGATTTGAAAAGACGCGCCAAGGGCCCCTCTCTTTTTTATGGCATGGAGGACGGTCATGATGTTGATGGAATCAAAGACAAGATCCCTTTAGCCGGCATGATTCTCGATTGGATGAATGAGCAAACTCTTAATTTAGATTTGGCGAAACGGGATAAAGCCGCCCTTGAAATTTCTCCGTTAGCGGCGATTCACAACTAACGGCTCTAAATTGAATTTCCCTCCTATTATTATTTCAGCCCTGCTGCTTGTCCTCACATTGCCACCGTTTCGCTTGAATTGGGTGGCAGGATTTGCGGTCATGCCTTTGCTTCTGGCGATAAAACCGGAACGTTCATTGAAATCTCATTTTTCTACAGGATTTTTGACGGGGCTCCTTTATTACGGCTATGGATTGTATTGGATTCTTTATTACAGCACATTTATTTATCTGGCCATTTTATTTTGTCACATTTTATTTTTTGGCCTGTTTCTTGGTTTGACAGGATTGGTTTTGCGCCGGACAGGCAACCTTTTTCTTTTCTGGCTGGCTCCGGCCTTAGTATGGACGGCCTTAAGTTTAATTTATGAGTATTCGCCGCTGGGAGCGGTGGGCACGCAGGCGCTTTTTTATCAGCCGCTTGAGATGATGCAAATCTCCCGGTATTTGGGGATTTATGCGGTAGTTTTTCTTTTTTTGCTGTTAAATTCCTCGTTTGCTCTTGTCTTGAAATCATTTTCTTTGAGAACCGTTGGCCTGGTTTTTATTTCATTGTCCCTGCTTTTTGGAAATTTTCTGTGGGGAAAAAAGGTCATGGCGCAGCCGGTGGCTGCAGGCCGCCATTCGATAGCCCTGATTCAGCATGATCTCCCGACGGACAAAGCCTGGTGGCTTCAACATCAACCCTTGATTTTGGAGCAGTACCGCGAGCTTGCTCTTCAGGCTGCACAAAGCAAACCTTCTCTGATTGTCTTTCCCTCCTATTCACTTCCGTTTGATGCTTACCGGAATCCTGTTTTTTTTGAAAAGCTCGCCCGTGAGACCCAATCCTGGATTTTAGTTTCCACCTATGTTCCCACGGTTAAAAACAGGCGAATTGCCGAAGTCGGCCAATATGAGATGGCCCTTTTGTATTCTCCGGAGAAGGGTTTGGTGGCGGCCGATAAGGCGGTCCAAGGCCCGCCGTTCCGCAGGATCCATGAGGTGTTGGGGGAGAAGAAACAGTTGTTGGAAACTCCCGCAGGGAAAATGGGCGTTTTGCTTTGTTTTGAGGATGCACTTTCGGTGCAGGCCCGCCATGAGGCGAAGGCGGGCGCTGATTTTCTTGCGGCCATTTCCAACCCCAGCCATTTCATCAAGACTTTTCTTCCGGAGTATCACCTGTTTCAGGACCAGCTACGGGCGATTGAAACCGGAAAACCGGTCATTCGTGTTTCCGCCAAAGGATATACGGCCATCATCGACCGGCTGGGCAGGTTTCAAAAAAGAAGTGACCTCGAAAAGACAGAAATCCTTATTGGCGAGATTTAAACTTTAAGCGGCTTTACGTGAGTCGCTTTCTCTGATTCCTTCGGCAATGAATTGCTTGATGAGCGTTTGATAGGGGATGTGGATCTCATTGGCCTTTTCTTTAAGGCGCATAAGCATTGCTTTGGACAGACGAATCGAAATCGAGCTGGAAGAAGGCTTGAGATTCGGGAAGCTCACCGATTGAAAGTCAGAGGATTCAAAATAATCCGCGAGATCAATTTTGGCCCAAAACTTTTTTTCTTCGGCAGCATTTTTAAACTGGGGAATTAAAAGTTTCTTTTTCATAGCAGTTTTTTCTCCCTCGGGTTGAGGTCCCGCGCGGAAATAACCCGGATAAAATCCCTGCGGATAGGTTCTGAAAGTATACCACTTCATAGAGTTCTCGTCATTGCGAGCGAAGCGAAGCAATCTGCTTTTCCGCCAGAGGCGGATCAGTCCTTCGGCTGAGAAACCCAGATTGCTTCGTCGCCTCTGCTCCTCGCAATGACGGGACGACACCACTGCAAGGCACCCGCAAAAAGATTGTTCCAGTCCCTCTTTAAAACCCGCGTTAAAAAAAACAACATAACACTAATAAATAGAATAACTTAGGGCGTTTCAATTTGTAACATGCCTGGTCGCGGTGTATCTTTTAATCATGAAGGCGCTGGGGCATTCAAAAAGGGTAGGATCCAAAATCGAAAGGCTTGAAAAAATGGTGGCGGGTTATTGTCAGAAACTGGTCGAGCTTCAGCAATCGGAAACCAGGTTTCGGACCATTGTTGACCATTCGGCGGTTGCCATTATGTTTGCTGACAATGTGGAGCGCCTGTTGTCCTGGAACCGGTTTACGGAGCGCCTGCTTGAGATGAATCCCGAGGATTTGAAATTGAAGGCGGTGCGTTCTTTTTATCCCGATGCGGAATGGAAAAGGATCCGGGCGATGAATATCCGGGATAAAGGGATTCAGGAACATCTTGAAACCAGAATGCTCAAAAAAAATGGCGAGGAGATCGACGTTGATATTTCGATCAGTGTGATCAAAGATGCGGACAATAAGATCACCGGCTCGATCGGGATTATCCGGGACATTACGGAGCGTAAAGAGGCGGAGCGCGCGCTTCAGGCCTCTGAACAAAAATTCAGGACTATTTTTGAGAATTCGGCTGTTGCGATTATGTTGAGCGATGCCCGTGACAGGATTATCTCCTGGAACCGGGTGGCCGAGCGCATGCTGGATATGAACGGGGAGGATCTGAAGTTTAAGGCGATCCGCTCTTTTTGTCCGGAAGAAGAATGGAAAAAGATCCGGGCAATGAATATCCGGGACACAAAAGTCCAGGAGCATTTCGAGACAAAGATGATCAAGAAAAATGGCCAGACCATCGATGTGGATGTTTCCATTACGGTCTTGAAGGATGCGAATCAGGTGATTACGGGGTCGATCGGGATCATCCGGGACATCACGGAGCGCAAGCAGGCGGAAATGGAGAGGCAGGCCAAAGAGGCGGCCCTGGCGGTGGCGCGCTCCAAGAGCGAATTTTTTGCCAATATGAGCCATGAAATGAGGACGCCGCTCAATGGCGTGATCGGGATGATCAATTTGATCATGAATACCCCGATGACCGCCGAGCAGCAGGAGTATCTGGCGGCGGCCCAAATGTCGGCGGAAACTTTGCATACGGTCATCAATGATATTCTGGATTTTTCGAAAATGGAGGCCGGGAAACTGACTTTGGAGTGTATCGAATTCGATCTTTGTGACAGTGTCAGCGATGCAATGAATATTCTGGCTTCGCGGGCCCATGCGAAAGGGCTGGAACTCATCTGCCATATTCTGCCCGATGTTCCCGAGAGATGGATCGGGGATCCTTACCGGCTCCGGCAGGTGATTATCAATCTGGTGGGCAATGCCATTAAATTTACGGAAAAGGGCGAAGTCATTGTCAAAGTTGAAATGCAATCGAAAAATCAGGAAAAGGCCCAGCTTCGCTTTTCGGTGATGGATACAGGGATCGGAATTAACGCGAACAAACAGTCCTTGATTTTCAATCCGTTTTTTCAGGCGGATTATTCGACTACCCGCAAGCACGGGGGAACGGGTTTGGGGTTGTCGATTGCTTCACAACTGGTCAGGATGATGGGCGGAAAAATAGAAATTGAAAGCCCGTTGGTTTCGTCCCGGCATACGAAGCCTCCTTCGGGGGCCGGGCCGGGAAGCGCGTTTCATTTTACTTTGACCCTGGCGATGAGCCGTCATTCGAAGCAGGAGCGTTTTGTTTCGGCGGCAATCCGTCATCTTCATGGGCTCTCCATTCTGGTGGTGGATGATCATGAAACTACCCTTCATGTTCTCGACGACATGCTCAAGAGCTGGGGAATGAAACCTGTGCTGGCGCAAAGCGGCCGCCAAGCCCTGTCCTTTTTGAGCCGGATGAAAGGCCACTCGCTCCCGTTTCCTTTCGCCTTGATTGATGCCGAGATGCCTGAAACTGGCGGATTTGAAGTCGCCGGATGGATCCATGAGGCGCCTGAATTTAAAGAGACAAAGGTGATGATGATGCATGCCTTGGGGGAACCGAATGATTTAACCCGTTTTGGCAAGCTCGGGATTTTCGAGAACCTCGTCAAACCTGTCAAACATTCGGCTCTTTTGAAGGCTTTAGCCACCCGTTTGAACAAAGGGGATACGGGTTTTCCGGAGCAGAGTCCGGCCGAATTAAAACCGGAAAGCGGGAAAGAAGTCCGTATTTTACTGGTCGAAGACAATCCCGTTAACCAGAAAGTCGTGGCGGGGATCCTGAAAAAGAAGAAGCATACCCTCGTGACTGTCTACAACGGTAAAGAAGCTCTCGAGGTTTTGGAGAAAAAATCTTTCGACATCGTCCTCATGGATATCCAGCTTCCGGAAATGGATGGTTTTGAGGCAACAAAAAGGATCCGTGAAAATGAAGAAAAAACAGGCGGGCATCTTCCTGTTATTGCGCTTACTGCGCATGCAATGAAGGGCGACCGGGAGCGTTGTGTGGAAGCGGGGATGGATGGCTATTTGACAAAACCGCTGAAACCGGAAAATCTCTATGAAATTTTGGATCAATGGGCATCAAACAAAGATGTGCCGTTGCATGGCTTTGCTTCTCCTGCAGGCCCCCATCCACCGGTGGATGCGCGGGAGCAAAAACCTGAGGCCGTGAACTGGGCTTCCGGTTTGAAGCATGTCGGAGGCGATGAGAATTTATTGAAGCAGGTTTTTAAAGTGTTTATGGAGGACGCACCTTTACGAATGGAAAGAATGAAAGAGGCGCTGCGAGCCAAAGAAGCAAAAACGATTGAATGCGAATGCCATACTTTAAAAGGCGGCGCAATCACGGTAGGGGCCGATTCTTTAAGCGAAGCGGCTTATCAATTGGAACTTGCGGCAAAAGAGCCCGATTGGGTCCGGCTGCATGATCTTTTTCAGTGTTTCGAGGAAACTTTTGGCGAGCTTAAAACTTTTTGGGCGGGAATGCGATGAATCCACAAAAAATATTGATCGTGGATGATGACCGGGTCTTCATCACTTTGATTCAGGCGGTACTCAAGGAGCAAGGGCATCAGATTTTTTCGGCCAATAGCGGTCTCGAAGCGCTTCCTATTCTGGAGTCCCTTAAACCCGATCTTGTGATTCTTGATGTGCTGATGCCGAACCTCACGGGCTATGAACTTGTTCAAAAAATAAAGTCGTGCAACGGCCTCCGGAAAACCCGGTTCCTGATCATGTCTGCCAACAAAAACATGCGGCAATATTTCCGGGCATGGGAAACCGACGGTTTTATTGCCAAACCTTTCGAGCCCGCGAATTTTCTGAAAGAAGTTGAAGAAATTCTGGAATCCGAAGCATTTCAGCAAGCCCACGAAACGTTATCGCTGGAGCAGGAAGGATATCTGCAGGCCCAGAGGGATGAGCTTGCTAGTTTTAAAGTAAAAAGGATATTGCTCATCATTCCGAATGATTTTGTCAGGCAAAAGCTCCAAAGTTTTCTGGAGTCTCATCAGGTGCGAGTCTCGATCGCCATGGACCGGAAAACGGCAAAACAGGAAAGCCTCAACTTTAAACCTGAGGTTGTTTTTTTCGATGGCGAGCAGGATTTAAACGCTTCTTCGGAGGCGATCCTGGCTCGGAAGGAGTGGCAAGAAGAGCCTGCCCTTAAAACGGCCGTCTTTGTTATTCTTCAAAAAAAGAGTCCCTGGCATGATTCTCCGTCGGCGCCTGTCAAACCCCTTATTCCTTATTATGAAAGCGCTGATCTTATAAAAAAGATCGGCGAATACCTGGAAAACAAAGGACATGCCTGATGAGGAAACTGCGTTTTAAGCCGGAGAGCCTTCGAGCAAAAAGCAGGTTTCCCACTGCACCGCCCAGTCTAAAACAACGCGTACGGTAAGGGTGGTGGGTTTTTCAATGGCCCAATCGGAGGGGAAACGGTGTTTGTGCCAGCGGAAATAAACGCTGTTGGTGACCGGCTCAATGTCCATATGCGCGCTTTTCACGCTCGAACCGTAATCCGTAGAGTATTCGATGACTTCTTTGTGGAAGCGTTTGTCCTTGCGCCAGCAGGTCACGGCGTAAAGCTCGTCAAAATAGTAGGGGAATTTTGAAACGTAAATATTGCTGTGGATTTTGGAGGCCGTGTAATAATCCTGCTTTTCGGTCTTGAAATCCTTGCAGATAATGAATTGAAGCAGCCTGATTTTTTCTTCCATGGGCTGTTTATTTGACGTCTAAAATTTCCACGTCAAAGACGACCGTCTTTCCGGCCAGGGGATGGTTGAAATCAATGACCACGATGTCTTTCCGCACTTCATGAACAACCCCGTTCACGGGCTGTCCATTTTTGCCCGGAGTGCTGAAGACCATGCCCTTTTCAACTTTGGCTTGATGAAAATTGGCGAGAGGAACTTCGACCAGCGCCTTGGGGTTGATTTCCCCAAATCCATCGGCGGGCTTGAGCGTGAATTTTTTACGGTCGCCGGCCTTGAGCCCCTGCACATTTTTCTGGAGCGCGGGTAAAAGAGCGGGTTCTCCGAAGACGAATTCAAGGGGCGGCTTTTTGGCGGTGCTGTCCATTTCTTTTCCGTCGGCGATGAGCGTGTAGTTCATTTTTACTTTTTTGCCTTCTTCGATCACCGGCGACGGTGCCGCTTTCAGGAGAGCTGCATTCAGAAGAATAAAAGCAGCAAATAACAGGATGGCAGAAAGTCTTTTCATTTTTTCTCCTTTAGGAAACATCCATAATGGTCACTTCAAAATAAAGTTCTTTTCCTGCCAGAGGGTGGTTAAAATCCACGGTCACGGCATCCTCGCTGACTTCGATCACAACGCCCTGCATGTTTTGGCCCTCGGCATTCCGCGCGCTTAAAATCATGCCGGTTTCAACCGTGCCTTCCGGGATTTGATCGCGCGGCACCTGCATGATGGCCTGCGGATGGATTGCGCCATAAGCATCATCAGGGCCGACATGAGTTTTTTGCTGGTCCCCCGGTTTCAGGCCTTCCAGGGTCCTTTCCAGGCCGGGAATGATCTGGCCGCTGCCATGCACATATTCAAGCGGTTCTCCGCCTTTGGAGCTGTCAAAGACTTCGCCATCGACAAAAAGAGTATACTCAATTTTTACTTTACTGCCGTTTTGAATCATGCCGTGAAGAATAGTAAAAGGTACCATGACCGATGTCAATAACAATGAAGCCTGGAAATGCGAAGGATTGACCCTCGGAAGCCGGTGGTGTATCCTGCTCCTGATATGATCATAAAAAGTTTCATTTTGGCCTTGTTGATTTTGGAAGTTACCGGATGCGGACCGAAAACGCTTCCCAAGGGAGAACGGCAACAGGTGGACCGCATCCTCATGCATTGGGCTACCTGGGTCCCGGAACGCCAAAAAAACGGCACGGCGCCTTTGATGAGTTTTGACGAGCTTTATCAGGGGCTGGAGGATCAAGAAAAGAATTTCCTTGAGCGCATCCGTTTCCTCGAAAAAGACGGGATTTTTCCCGCTGTGGACCTCCCTTTAAAGAAAATTGAAGGCCAAAAAGTTCTGAAAAATGGAAAGTCCGAAGAACTCGGGGCCCAATACCTGCCACCGCAGGTCGCTGAGGCTTGTGAAAAAATGATGACAGCAATGAAAAAGGAAACCGGCAAACGTCTTTACGTGGATTCCGGCTACCGGTCGCCCGCCTACCAGCTCTACACCTTTCTTTTTTATTTACCCAAACATCATTACTCGATTGAGGAAGGCAAGCAGTGGGTAGCGCTTCCCGGCCATAGTGAACACGGCAATCCGGACCGTCAGGCCATTGATTTTATCAATGAAGAAGGCGAAAACGGAGATGAGGCGGCGGAGCGGTTCGAAGCGCTTCCGGAATATGCCTGGCTGCAAAAAAACGCCCCGGCATTTGGTTTTGAACTTTCCTATCCGCGCGGGACCAAAGGGACGGCTTTCGAACCCTGGCACTGGCGCTATGTCCCATCCAAAGAGGAGCCGCATGATTAAAAAAATTATCTCCGGGTTTTTTCAGGGTCTTATCGCAACACTCGCCCTTTTTTTGCTTCTTGAGAGCGCTTTTTGGGCCGTTGGTTTTCCGCGTGGTGCCGCGCGCTACATCGAAACCATTGCCATTAAACAAAAACTAAACACCCATCAACCCAAAGGGGAAACCCGCATTTTTGCCTACGGGGAATCCACAATGCATGGCAGCAATTACTGGCCGGTGTCAAATCCGGCCCTTTGGTTGAGCGCCTATTTGCAGGATTTTCTACCCGGCCGCAATATCCGGATCGTTAATTTTTCCCGCATGGGACAAAGCGCGCATTTTGTTTATGAATCTTTCCGGGATACGGTGGATTACAAACCCGACTTGGCGGTTTTTTATCTGGGGCATAATGCCTTCCTCCCTGGTAACCGGAAATGGGAGATTGAGGCAAAGGAGAAAAAGTTTAACAACCGGCTGAGGAATCTTGCCCAAAAAAGCCGGTTTATTTCAGCCGTTTACCGGTGGATTATTGCCGGCCGCATCCGTATGAAAAAGAATGCTCTCGAAGACCGCATCGAGCGCCAAAAAATCGAAATTCACCTGGGTGCTGCGCTTGGGTCCGAGAATGCGATTCCGCGCACCGATCCTCGCTACGCGGAAAACATCGCGTATTTCCGGGAACAGATCACCCGGATTCTGAAATTGGCGGAAAAGAAAAAAATCCCGTTGATTTTTTTCAAGCCGGCCGGAAATCTCAAAGATTTTTCACCTTATGGTTCCGCGCATTTGAAAGAAATCTTACCCGAAAATTTAAAGTTGTGGGAGACCGCTTACGAAAAGGGACGACAAGCGCAGAAACAGGAGAATTTTGAAGCGGCGCTGGATTTTTACAAGCAGGCTTACAAAATCGATGGCACTTATGCGGACCTTTCTTTCCGAATGGGGCAATTGCATTTCCGGCTGGGCGATTTGAAAGAAGCGAAGCGCCTTTTTATCGAAGCCCGGGATAATGACACCATTATTGTTCGCGCGACCAGCGAAATGGCGAATATCTTTACGGAGTTTCAAAAGACCCATCCCTTTTTGCTCATCGATACGGAGAAGATTCTAGTTTCAGAAGCGCCGGGCGGTATTTTGGGCGAGCCGATTGTCGAAGATAATGTGCATTTTTCGATCAAAGGCCATGCCTTGCTTGGCCGTGCTTTGGCCGGTGAAATTTACAATCAGGGCGGGATTTCTCCCAAAGGGGAATGGCATTTTGAGCGCGCCCGCTCTTTCGAAGAAATATCGCAAGCGCTTGGCGTTACTCCGGATCTTTTATTTTCGGCAAACATCAAAATGGTATATTACTTCGGCAGCCGGGTAGAGAATCGCCTGCGCTTTGCAAAAAAAGCTTTGGAAATCCATCCTGAAGACCCCTCGGCTCTCCGGCATCTGGCCTGGACCTGGTGGTGGATGGGAAAACGCGCCGAAGCGATCGAAGTGTACCGGAAATTGGGCAAAATCTCTTCCCAGGCTTTAAGCGAAGTATTTAAGAATGAACCGGAAATTAAAATGGCGTTTGAATCAGAGCGTCAGTGATTCGGAGGCCGGGCGGGCAGCGGGAGCTGCCGGCTTCGGGGTAACCGGAGCCGGCGTGGCGGCTTTGGGCTTGGGCGCAGCAATAGTTACAGGGGACTTTGCTTTGGGAGCTGCAGGCGCAGCCGCTTCCGGAACAACAGGCTTGGGATCAATTCTTAAATTTTTGAGATGTACGGCCCCTTTTTTGAGGGCTCCCACGGTGTCATTGGCAAAAGTGAGCGTGAGTTCGTCGACCGGTGTTTTTTTCTGAAAGTTTAAGGGGAATTCAACCGTTGTCCATTCAGTGCGAACCATCTTCGCCAGGTATTTGCGGACGATCTGGCCTTTGTATTTTACTTCCAGCAAAAATTTTTCAGGATAACCGGTTTCAGGCACGCGGCGCATGTCGAACTTCAATGTGTGGAATTTGAAAATATCAAAATTACGGGTTTTCATATAAATGCCCACCAGCGCTTGGCGGGCGCGATTGAGCGGCCGCGTTTGCCGGGTTCGATTCGGCGCAGGCTGCCGGCAAGCTCCGGCGGAACCTCGAAGTCCAGGGAGTTACCCATGATCGTGCGGATAAACTCCCGGGTGTTCTCGCTCTCTATCGTCCACTTATGGGCGTTGCCGCGCACGTCCTTGTTAACCAGTCCTACCGCATGAAGAGGTATAAGGTATTTCTCCACACTGTCTTTGGGTAAACCGAAGCCTTTAGTGGCGCCTATCTGGGAGGATGTTACAGGA
>CAYGIT010000051.1:0-16575 GCA_964349955.1 uncultured bacterium | reverse complement strand
TCCGGGCACCCGCAAGGGGTGCCCCTACACTCGTCTTGATTTCATTCCAATCCTCCCGGCTAAGCTCGAGTTTGGCGAGGCGCTCCAGCAGGCGCAGGTCGCGGCTTTCCTTGCCGAGTTTTCGCTCGTCGTTATTGCGGATGATGGAGTCGCGGACTTCATCCGCGTAATGCTCGAAATCCTCGAAAAATTTTGTGCCTTTGATTTCTTCCACCCGCCGCTGGTCCTTCATGGAACTTGAAAGCAATTTCGAGATTTTAAAAGGAAGACGGTCGCGTGCCGTCAATTTTTTCATGAAAAGAGCGAAAGCCTTGGCAGGCATCCGGGAAGTCTTGAAATCCTGGTAATGGGAATTGAATTCGGCCAGCCTTTTCTTGCCGGCTTCGTCCATGGCTTTGGATTTTAAAAACAAATCGATTTTATGGGCGACTTTTTTGACTTCCAGCTCCAGGGTCTCTTCGCTCGCCTGGGCCTGCGACTCTTTGAGGATGAGCGCGAGTTCCGAACCGGGTGCGGGAGCCTTTACCTCGGCCAGTTTTTTCAGCGTTTCAAGCATGGTGCCGTGATTGCGGTAAAAGTTCTCGACGGTTTTCTCGAGGTCGAGCAGTTCGGGGGAATAAACTTTCTCTTTCTCCGCCGATAGCTTTTCTTCCCGGTCTTTTATTTTTTCAAGCGCCTCGGGTTCTTTCTTCATGGCCTGGAGGTAAAGCCCGACGCCATCTTCGTACAAAGGCCAATCCTCAACGCCTTCGTAATCGGCGCCTTCGCGGCCGAAGATGGCCGCCCCGGCGCCGGCCGCGAGTTCGCCTCGCTCCTGGTATTCCTTGAAAACTTTTTTTAGAGCTTCCTTGTCGGGAAAGCTTTTAAAAATTTGGGCGTCGAGCCGCGCGTTCGCGCCTTCGAGACCCACTAAATTAATGCCATAATTTTTTTGAAAATAATCGATCAGCCGCTGAATATTTTTCTGCGCGTCGGGAATTTCATGCGCGTCTTGAATAAGCACTACGGTTTTACCGGTGGAACCTGTGAAGGTGGCTTCGATTTTTCCGAAATCTTCAGGGACGGCTAATGTGGCGAGATCGAAAGCTTTGAAATTTATGATTTCCGAACTTTTCACGGGAACGGACGAGGCATAGGAAAGATTGTTCAAGGGGATCAAGCAAAGAATTAAAAATGTGGCGGTTAAACGTTGGCAAGACCGCAAAGACTGTTTACCGACATTAATGAAAGGCATTCATTGGCCCAGGTTTTTAAAAGTGATGTTATTTGTCTGTCTCTAAAAAGATAGCTGGCGTTTAGGCGGTCTGCAAGGCGGGATTGGAATTAATTGTAGCAAAAAGCTATAAATTGATCTGAATTGCTATCTCCCCCTCATCCTAACCTTCTCCCCCAAGGGGGAGAAGGAACAGATTGAGACATGCAGTGACTATATTATTTGTTTGAGGGCGGAAAGGATTTGGGGGTGGAGATGGGGATTGGCGCCGAGGAGGCCGCGGTTTTGGGCGAGGGTACGGCCGTGGGTGAAGTCGAGGGGCTTGCCTTCGCTGTCGGTGAGAAGGCCGCCGGCTTCTTCGATAATCACAAGCCCCGGAGCCTGGTCCCAGATTTTTTCGCGGTAGCCGGGATTTTTTGAGGGCAGAAGCCGCAGAAAAAAATCCGCGCCGCCTGCCGCGAGCATTGCGTGTTTGGCGAGACTGCTCATTTCTATGGGCGGTTTCGTCATGTTGAGGTTTTTCAGAAGGTTCTCCGTCTTTTCGACATTCATGTGGGTCTCGTCGCAGGAGCGGAGTAAAACGGCATCAGAAAGTTTTTTGCAGGAAGAAACTTTTAGGGGCTGAAGATCGGTTGGGGGAAAATGGATCCCCGCTTTCGCGGGGATGACAGCACCCGGGGAAGACGAGAATGACAAAGATAAAGGGGTTTGCCAGGCGCCTTTTCCTTTTTCGGCGAAGGCCAGAGTGCCGGGGCCGCCGACATCGGCGAAATGGCCTTCTCTTAAGTTCGGGCATGCGAGAACGCCGAGTTTCACGGTTCCGTTTTCGATGAGGGCGAGCGCTACGGCATATTGCTCCCCGCTTAAGAATCCCTTGGTTCCGTCAACGGGATCCAGCACCCAGTACCGGCCGGTCGCTTTTGCGCCGCCTTTTTCGATCCAGGAAAGAATTTTCTTTTCATCCGCTTCGGGCAAAAAATGGCGCACCCATTCTTGCACCTGTTTCCAGAGAGGTTGCTGGGCGGTTTTAAGAAGATCGAGAGCGTCTTCTTCGGCGACAAGAGCGTCGCCTGGAAATTCTTTTTCAAGGCGGGCGGCGAACAGGGCCTGAATGGAAAAATCTGCGACCGTGACCGGAGAGCGGTCATGTTTGATGAAGGAGGAACTGCCCTGCTTCAGCCGCACGCTTTCGGCTAGTCCAGCCGCTTCACGGGCCGTTTTAAGGGCAAAATTTAATTCGGGAGAGAAGGATTCAGATTTCATAACAATGACGGATTATAACATCTCTCTGTCATCCCCGAAAGTTTTTGCAGGGAAGCAGCCCTTTAGGGTCGAGGATCCACTTGAAATGGATTCCCGCTTTCGCGGGAATGACAGACAACCTCAAACTTTAGGGTACTAGTTGATTTCGGAGATGGAAATAATGCGGTCGAAAAGAGAGCCGAGGTGGGATTTTCCGTTCAGGTTGAGGTCGGAAACGACCACCTGATTGATGCGGTTTTTCTCGTCGGAGGTCATAGAAATGCGCTCGGCCCAAGTGCAATGAATCACGTAAAACTGGCCGTTCACTTCTCCGAGATACAGCATTTGATGTTTCGGCATGCGCAGAAGCGTGAGCCCCGGGGTGGAAGCCCGAAGCGCGGCCAGTTTGCGCTCCGTATCTTCCTTGTATTCAAAATGGTCGATCTGGGTTCCGATGAATCCCTGGCCTTTGGAATCGCGGGGCATTTCGACTCCGAGCGTGAGAAAAACATCATGCGTGAATCCCGAGCAGTCGCGCCCATTGTAAATTCCGCCCCATCCATAGCGGGCGCCCAGCAATTTGAAGGCCTGGCGCACAATATTGCGTTTCGTGTAGGGAAGAAATCCTTCCGACACATCGCTTTTTAAAGAAACATAGGCCGTCTTAAGGCGGACACTCCCGTCCGGCTGCCGGACGGGTACCCAAATCTCATAGGCCGAGGCTGTTTTCCGGCGCAGCGGAAGAATCGTTCCCATGCTGGGGCGCTGATAACGCTTCGTAAGATTTTCATCCGCGTAAACCGGAATGCTTTCGCCCGTCACCACCAAAAAGCGGCCGGTTTTGACTTTCTTTTTGATTTCATCACGGCTCGAAAAAAAAGCGACGTCTTTGGCGCGAATCCAGCCGCGCGAATAAGGCGCTTGAACATAAAGCCATTTTCCGTTTTTGGAGGTGTGGTAAATGCCGACCGGGGTCCAGAGTTTGATTTGCGTGAACTGAAGCTGGTCAAACTCGATATCCCCCACCTGCTCGAGCATTTTAACTTCGCTGGGCAGCGCCCGAATCGAGGCCTGCCTCACCGCGACACCCCATTTCATTTTGATGCGGCCGGGAACTTTGTCCGTCTGCATCAAAGGGCGAATGTCCTGAATAAAGATTTCCTTCGGAATTCTTTTGCCGTCTGCGCCGTACAAAATTCTGCCGCCGACAGCGCGGTATTCCAGCTCCATTTGTTCGCGAACGGGCTTGCCGGCACGGGCCGCGTCTGCTTTAAAAATATCCACGCAATCCTTGATCATGAAGTGAATATCCTCATTGAATTTCTTGAGCTCTTCGGGGGTTTTAAGCACCTGGCTGGCATCCGGCATACGGCGGATCCAGTAATCCGGAGAAAACTGTTCAGGCGTGACACTCGTCAGAAGAAGGGGGCCTTTGGGAAGGGGCGGGAGATCGGTAAACTCCTCCGCCTGGACGTGGCAAGCTATACTCAAGGCGGCATAAAGAACGAAAAAAAGAAATAGACGGCGAAACCGGCTCACTTCCGTATCCATTCCCCCGTGGGTAACTGGATCAAATCACCGGCCTTCGCCTTTTCGCGCCTCACGCCGGCAAATACAGCTTCCACCTGCAGCAGTCCGTTTCGGCCAAGATGATTCTGCTCAACGATCGCGTTATAAATAGTACTGCGGTCGGCATTTTCAGCCTGAATGATTCCGTCAAGCTCCGGCCTTTTCGCCAAGGCTTGCAAATAACCATGATTGCTTTCGCCGATCTTGCCTGCAGTTTTCAGGGGCCGCAATTCTTGATAACGGGCTTTGCGGCCTGCAAAGGCCTGTTCAATTTCAGGCGTCATTTGCTGAATGTCATATTGCTTTTCCGCCCAAAGGGGGACGCTTTGCATTGCCATCAAAAGGAAAAAGAAACAAACGGCCCATTTTTTCATCACTCCTGCCCTCCCTGCGCGACGCGGTCTTCAATGGACGAAGCGGTTTGTTTGAGGCCGCGGATGTCTACCACCACATTCGCGTTAATGGTAATAGGGCGGTTGGGATCGCCCACCGTTTTGATCGTGCATCCCGCCAAAATCAGGAAAGAAATTCCAATGGCGATTCGACTTTGTTTTTTCATGCCGTTTTGGCCCCGAGGGTTTGCATCAACTGTGTCATGGCCTGAAAAATATTCTCCGTGTCCACGTGAATCTCGACATTCAGATTGAGGTTTAAATTATACGCGGGAATCTTCATATGAAGAAATACTTTTATGCGGCCTGGCCCCGCGGTATTGATTTTCAAATCCCCTTCCGTAAAGGCCACAAGCCCCGCAACCTGGATGATCGTTTCCAACTCCGTCCGGCTAGCGGCTGCCGGCAGATAGGGCAAAAAGAAATCAAAAAAACGGGAAGGGATTCTTCCTCCCTGGTCTTGGGCATGAAGCTCAGCCTCAAAGACAGAATCGCTTCCCGGCTTCATTTGAAGAACGATCTTGCCGCGCATTTCTCCGCTTGAGCCCTTCAAATTTCCGGGATTAAGGGGCGCGACGTCTTCCAGGCCAAGGCCTTCGATTTCGGACTCAAGACGGAAGGAGCGACCGGGCCCCGCATCCACCCGCCCTTTTATGCCCTTGAAGGCCGAGTCATTCAGACGCACGCCGTCAAAAATAAAAGTAACGGGTTTGTGCAGCGCAAGGTTGGCAAGCGAGTTTCCGGATTCGATTGAAAGGATTTCCAAAGGGTAGGGGCCTTCGGGTTTCTGAAAGCTTCCCTTGGCTCCGTGAATATGAAGTTTGAGTTGATGATCTAACCGTGCGTGGTCGAAACGGATTGAATTTTTAAAATAGCGGCCGGCCGCGCGGTTAGCGACTTTTTCCATAATTGTTGTCTGATGAATGCTAAGCCAGAAAGCACCTGTCAGCATTCCACAGAAAACAATAAGGAGAAAAAGCCTGGATTTCATTCGCGATTCATTTTTTCTTTTTGAAGCATCCGGTGGCGGAAGCACGAAACGATATGGTCATTGACCATTCCCAGAGCCTGCATATGGGAATACAGAACAATAGAGCCGAGAAATTTGAACCCGCGTTTTTTGAGGTCCCGGCTAAGAGCATCCGAGACGGGAGTGGAAGCCGGAAGCTCTTTCAGGGATTTCCAGCGGTTAACGACCGGCTTTCCTTCGGTGAATCGCCAGATATAATTCGAAAAACTGCCGAATTCCTTCTGGATATCGAGAAAATGACGGGCATTGTTGATGGCGGATTCGATTTTGAGGCGGTTGCGGATAATGCCGGCGTTATTCAGGAGACGCCGAATGTGCGAGGGGCCAAATTTCGCGATTTTTTTGGGATCAAACCCCGCAAAGGCTTTGCGGTAATTTTCGCGCTTGCGCAGGACGGTCGCCCAACTCAACCCGGCTTGCGCGCTTTCCAGGACAAGAAATTCAAACTGCTTGCGGTCGTCGTGAGCCGGGACACCCCACTCGTCGTCGTGGTAGCTCATCATCAACGGGTCTTTGACCCAGGCGCACCTCGGTTTTTCTTTTATCATTGGCATCCACCATCAATCCGGATGCATTCCCAGCTTGTTAAATGATCATAGCCATCAAAAAATAAGTAAATTTTCGGCCCGTTCAACATTCCCGTTTTTTTCCCCGTATAGACCCATCGCGAACCGTTTCCCTCCGCAACAATCAAAACCGGCGAACTCACCCGCCTGGCCGCCGCGCCGCGCATTCCCACCGCCAAACGCTGTTTTTGAATTGCCTCTTTCATCGCCTGAAAATCCGATTCCTGGCGATTCAGCATTTCCTGTTTCTTGGCTTCATCTTTTTTAAGATCGACCAGGGTAGCGGCTCCTTCCCCGGCCACCAGGCGGGTACAGCCCTGCATTTGCGGCAAACACAGGCAAAACAGTAAGCCCATGATTATTTTTTTATTTTTCATTTCACTATATCCTGTTGCAAAGCGCTGATTTGGCGGATCATTTCACCCGACCGGTAATCCGGCCGGTCAAACCGGTAAATGATTCCTTCATAGAGGCAGTAACGCAAGTCACTGCCATGTTCAACGTCATGGGCTTTTCTTAAAGGGATGGGATCAGAAAAACTTTCTTTGAGAATCTCGGCATAAACCTTCGCCAAAAGCCCATCCAGTTCGATCTTGAGATCTTTTCGGTGCTGGTGATGGGCTTCCCGCTCTTTGACACGCCGCTTGGCAGGAGGTTTCAGGCTGGCATGCTTCGAATAGATCATTTTCAAAGCCTTGACCTCGGGGCGTCTCTCCACAATCCGCTGATTCATGGTGAAGCGATCCGGTTTCTGCTCAACACCCCACTGCCCCATTTCCGGAAACGCTTTGCCCTTGCCTATTTTCTTAACCGCCATAAAGCCTTTCGGTAGTCTTGTTAATGCGAGTGGCCATGGGGGCCATGCGCATGCCCATGCGTCAATTCATCGGCCGTGGCTTCACGGATTTCCATTACTTCGACATCAAAAATCAGATCAACGCCCGCCAACGAATGATTGCCGTCCAAAAAAACATCATTGCCTTCGATTTTTATGACCGTAAAAACCGGGGCATGATCATCATCGCCCCCGCGAAACCGCATGCCGGTCTTCATTTCGCCTGCGGGCAATTTTTCGCGGCTGACTTTCATTTTCAATTTTTCATTATGAATTCCGTAAGCTTGCGCGGCAGGAAGTTCAACCCGCTTCTTTTCTCTCAGCTTCATTTTAAAAAGCACCTCTTCCAAACCCTGAAGAATTTGCCGGCTACCTTCCATCACAAAAAACGGCTCGCCCTTGCGCGAAGAATCCAGCGCCTCCCCGGCGCTGTTAGTCAGATCATAGTGAAACGACAAAACACGGGAACTCATAATTTCCTTTCTGTTAGAAAACCTATCAGCTCGCGGTTGGTGTCTTGCGCGTGAGTCCAGGTAAAGCCGTGCGGCGCTCCTTTTAAAACCACAAGCCTGCTGCCTTTTACAAGCGCATGCGTGAGTTTTCCCGAAGCCTCGAATGGAACAGTCCGATCGGAGTCTCCATGCATTACAAGCGTGGGTACTTCAATGCCGGCGAGGTCTTTGCGGAAGTCGGTTAACCAGGAAGAAACGCAATCCAGAGTTCCCTTGGGAGAGGCCCCGGCCGCGATATTCCAGCTCAGTTGAACTACCTGCTCGCTGATGAGTTTGCCTTTGAGAAGATCGAGATTATAAAAATTCTCGAAAAATTGAGCTAGAAATCCCAAACGGTCTGCGGCAATGCCCTTTTTAATTCCCTCAAAAACATTCCCATCGACTCCGGCCGGGTTGTCGGCCGTTTTGAGTAAGAAAGGCGTAACGGCCCCCATAAAAACCGCCTTTTTTACGCGTTTGGAACCGTACTTGCCCAGGTAACGGGCAACTTCACCCCCGCCCATGGAAAAACCCACAAGTGCGGCATCCTTGAGATCAAGGGTAGTCATGAGTTTGTCCAAATCTTCGGCCAAGGTATCGTAGTCATAACCTGTGGCCGGTTTGCTGGAATCCCCAAAGCCCCGGCGGTCGTAAGTAATGACCCGATAGCCAGCCTCGAGAAGCGCCGGTACCTGTTTTTCCCACGAACGCCCGCTCAAGGGCCAGCCGTGAATGAGCACCACGGGTTTTCCGGAGCCGTGGTCTTCGTAGTAGAGATTAATAGGCGTTGAATTTTCTTTACCAACCGTGATGAAATGCATACAAATGCTCCCTTCTCTCGGTACCGGTTCCGTATGTACCGGGTTCAGTTTTTTCAGGAAGAATGCGGCTCATAGCTTCATAATAAAGATTTAGCATCAAAAGTCCATCGCCAATTCCAAAGTTTAAGGGACCCCTTCTATTGGATATATCGATCGCAGAGCAGAAGAGAGATCAGGATAACGGAACCTGTATCCTGCCTGCAAAGCCTTTGAGGGCAGAGCCTTTTGTCCGGTGAGGAGCATTTCGGCCATTTCGCCGAGTATCATTTTCAAAACAAACGCGGGCACGGGAGCCCAGGAAGGCCGGTGCAAAGCACGGCCCAAAGTTTTACAAAATTCAGCCATTATGACCGATTCCGGGGCCGTCGCATTGAACGGACCTGAAATTTTTTCATTTTGAAGGGCAAAGAGAATCAACCCAATCAAATCATCCCGATGAATCCAGGGCATCCACTGGCGCCCTGAACCCAGCGGCCCTCCCGCGAAAATCTTAAAAGGAAATTCCATCTTTGAAAGCGCGCCGCCACCCCGTTCAAGCACAACGCCGATCCGGAGAAGCACCACACGCGTTATCGACTGGGCCGGCAATGTTTCGTTTTCCCAATCCCCGCAGGTCTTCGCAAGAAATCCAACCCCCTGCCGTGAAGATTCGTTCACATCCCCGCTTTCCACCGGGCCATAATACCCCACCGCCGAAGCATTCACCCAAACCTTGGGCTTTATAGCAGCTTTTTGAATCGCCTGTGCAATGACGCGGGTGGAATGAATCCGGCTTTCAATAATTTTCTTCTTCTGCGCAGCAGTCCATCTCTTTGCAGCAATAGGTTCACCTGCAAGATTAATGACCGCGTCCGCGCCGTCAATTTCAGCGGCCCATGAGCCAAGGGTCTGGGCATCCCAAACCCGGGTACGAACCCCGGCAGAAACGGAAGGCGTCTCATGACGGCTCAGAATCACCAAGGAATGCCCGGCCTTTAGAAGTTCCTCCGTCAGCTTTTTTCCGATAAATCCAGTAGCCCCGCTCATTACAATTTTCATTTTTATTTAGGAGACAAAAGTTCAATCGCGTAGCCATCCGGATCTTTGACGAAAGCCAGCACGCTTTGGCCGTGTTTCATCGGCCCGGGCTCGCGCGTAATCGTGCCGCCTTTTTTCCGGATCTCTTCACAGGCTTTGTAAACATCCGGCACTTCAATCGCAATGTGTCCAAACCCTTCGCCCAAATCATATTGATCCGTGTCCCAATTATAGGTCAGCTCGATAACGGTGTTATTTTTCTCATCGCCATACCCTACAAACGCAAGCGTGAACTCCCCTTCGGGATAATCTTTTTTTTGCAGTAATTTCATGCCCAGCACTTGAGTATAAAATTCGATCGACCGGTCAAGATTCCCTACCCGGATCATGGTGTGCAGTAATCTCATATTAATCTCATTTATTGGGAAGATGAGGTCCGCGCAGTTTCACAGGATGCTCCTGAGGCGCCCGCGACCTGAGATTGAGCATTTCCACAAAAACGGAAAAGGCCATGGCAAAATAAATATAGCCTTTGGGAATGTGGTGATGAAACCCTTCGGCAATGAGGCTTACGCCGATCAAAAGAAGAAAACTCAGGGCCAGCATTTTGACGGTAGGATGGCGATGGACAAAATCGCTGATCGCAGCTGAAAAAACCATCATAAAGCCCACAGCAATGATCACGGCCGTGATCATAATCCAGATTTGATTCGACATTCCCACAGCCGTAATCACGGAATCCAGAGAGAAAACCACATCGAGGATCATAATCTGGAAGATGATTGGCCAAAAATCTGCCTTACGCTTTGAAGTCTCGTGTTTTCCTTCCTCCCCTTCCAGCTTTTCATGGATTTCATGCGTGCTTTTGGCAAGAAGAAAAAGTCCGCCGAGAAAAAGGATGAGATCGCGCCCTGAAATTGCTTTATGGAAAACTTCAAAAAGCGGGCGCGTAAGCCCCATGACCCAGGTGAGGGAAAAAAGAAGCGCAATGCGCATGAGCATGGCCATCGCAAGGCCAATCAAACGGCCCCGCGGCTGGGCATCAACCGGGAGCCTGCCGGTGAGAATGGAAATAAAAATAATGTTATCAATCCCCAGCACGATTTCAAGGGAAGTCAAGGTTGTCAGCGCAATTAAATGTTCAGGATTCAATGGAATGTCCTTTCAATTTTATTTTTTCGTACTTTACACAAATTAACACTTCAGACATTCTGGGGACATCATACTCAATTGCCGGACAAAACGACAACGACATTCTGCAATCGAGTATTGTGTCATCAGGAAAAGAGTTCGGGCGGCCGATAAATCCTAGTATGAAAAAGATCGATTTCTCTTATATGCAAGCCGCCATTCATTCCGCACAGAAGGGCATGAAGAAAGGGGCGGGCGGCCCCTTCGGTGCGTGCATTGTAAAGGGTTCCCGCATTGTGGCGGTGGCTCATAACCAGGTTTTGAAACGGAAGGACTCTACTTGCCACGCAGAAATCAACGCCATTCGAATTGCCTGCCGGAAAGCCAAGACTTTTGACCTTTCCGGACATGATATTTATAGCACCACCGAGCCCTGCCCCATGTGCTTCGCCGCGATTCACTGGGCCCGGATTGATAAAGTTTTATACGGCACCGCCATTCCGGACGTGGCCCGGCGCGGTTTCCATGAACTCTCGATTTCGAGTGCTGCTATGAAAAAAATGGGGAAAAGCCGTGTTCGAATCGTTTCCGGTTTTTCCAGACAGCCTTGCCTGGATCTCCTGAAAGAATGGGACCATTTGCCAATACGGAAAACTTATTAATTAAACTTTTTTAAAACGCGGAACCTGCAGGCCATCTACCGTAACAGTTTCCTTAAACATCTCAAGCGGCCTCACCCAAAGCGATCCTTCAGGGAAATCCCCCTTATAGAGGGCCTTATACACAACCATCAGCTCTAGCGTTTCACTGTGCCGTGCCAGCCCCAGCACTTCATACTGCTTGCCCTTGAAGTGCTCGTACAATCCCTTCTGAATTTCATCCATAATTTCAAAAAAATGCAGGGTTTAGATCGGCGGCAGATAAATTAATTTTGGAAGCTGCCAAATCTTCTTTCATGTGCTGGAGGTCAGTGGTTCCTGTGAGCGGAAGAATTCCGATTTGAATGGCAAAGCGAAAGATAATTTGCTGGGGCGTTGCGTTCAATCGCGCGGCAAGAGCGGCAACATGAGGATCAAAAACAACCTGGGGGTTGGCGGTCAATAAGGAAAAGCCCTGATAGACAATCTGATTTGCCCGGCAATACTCGCGCACTTCCTGGTCCCAGCCCCGGACCGCATAACAGCGGTTCTGCACCATTTGGGGTTTGATCTTTGCCTTTTCGCAAAGCTCCTCTAGATGATGAAGCCCCACATTGCTGGCACCAATCATCCGCGTTTGGCCTGATTCCTTCAACGCTTCCATCGCACCCCACACGTCCCAATCATCCTCCGTCAAGCCCGCCGAAGAACTCGGGCCATGAAGCAAGTAAGAATCGAGATAATCCGTGTGAAGATTTTTCAGCGTGTTTTCGAAAGAAGACCGGACCTGCGTCTCGAAACTAGCCTTTGGGTCATAGGGCAGCCGATGATCCTGCCCTTCCTTATAAGTGTATTTGCTCTGCAGAAACAAATCTTCGCGGCGTATTCCCTGCCCTTTCAATTCCAAAAGGGCCGCACCCACCAAGTCTTCCCGGTAATGTTTTTTTTGATTGGCAGTATCAATGCCGCGAAAGCCCGCAGTCACGGCTGCCTGCACCAGCTTAGCCGTAGCCGCTTCTTTCCAAGCCGTCCCATAAATAATCGGAGGAAGTGTCACTGATAAACTCCTCTTGGTACCGGTTCCGGATGTACCGGGTTCAGGTTTTCATGAGCGATTCGTCAATTATCGCACCATACGGCTCTTCGATGGCAACGAATTCCCGATAAGCTTCCTGCCTTTCAGAAAGATTCCGGCCCATGGCTTCATAATAAAGATTTGGCGTCAAAAGTCCATCGCCAATTCCATCTATATAATAAGCCGCACTTGACCACCGATACTCTGCGGCGGCCTTTACCATTCCTGCTTTCACAGGATTCCGTTCAATATACCGGCCGCACTGAAGATAATAACTTTCTTCAGGAATTCTTGGGCTGCGAAACCGCCCCTGAAATAAATGGCCCACATAACGATACTTTTTCCGATGATAGCGGGCATATCCAAGCTGAACCCAATGCATCATCTTTGGCAGACCGATTCCTTCTGCGACACGGAGCAACAAATGAACATGATTCGTCATAAGGCAATAATGATAAAGATCGAAAGCATACCGGCTCTTGGCTTTGTGAAGCATTCTCCGATAGACAGCATAATCTTCCTTATCACGAAAAATCTTCTGCCGGTTATTTCCACGGGCATAGACGTGATAAATTGCATTATCTTCCAGTTCACGGATTCGTCGAGGCATAAAAACTCCTAATGAAGTAACGCAAAAGAGGCTTATAAATAGACCATATTTTATTTAATTTTAAAGAATAGTCAAGAAGTCTTCTTTTAAAAAGGGATGGTATAGCGAGGAAAATTCAAAAAAGTCCTTGGAATATTGAACCCGGTCCATTTGGAACCGGTACCGAATTCGCCAAATTCCCTTCTCTTAGGCAGCTCTTTGGATATCCATTGCTTCATATTCAGGGAACATAATAATTGCGGGATGAACTTTGAAAGCTTCGGAGAGCTGTTCGGCTCTTTTCTTCCCAATTTTCAGCTTATCATTTTCCAGAGCGCTGAGATTGCTCGAATTGATCCCTGAGCGCCTGGCAAGCTCCTCCTGGGTCCAGCCTTTCAGTTCCCGAAGCATACGGATAACTTCCCCCGTAGAAAGACCCACTCGCTTTCGCGCAGGCGTAAAATCACTGTTCTTTTTATACATCGCCTCACCTCGTTTAGTCTTATTTAGTATTCATGCGGCGTTATTTCCAGGACATAGACCGATATGATTTCTCGCTCAACAATATAAATAACGCGGTATTGAAGATTCAACCTTGATGAGCGCTGGCCCTCGCGCCGCCCTTTCAATTTCTCATCCTTGAAACCTGGGAATTCCCGCAGCTTTTCGGGCCCATGCAAAATAACGATCTCTTTCCAAAGCTCGTATTTCTTGAGGACTTCTTTGGGAAGTTTCCGGCAGAGCTTTTCAATATCGTGATGTTCCTGAATATGCCACATTATCACAAATGATATCTTATTATTTATGATAAGTCAACCACAGGAAAAGGTACCCCCTTAGCGGGAACGGAGCGATAGAGCGGGGTTAAAAAGGGGTGGTATAGCGAGGAAAATTTAAAAAAGTCCTTAGAATATTGAACCCGGTCCATTTGGAACCGGTACCGATCGTAATTTGGAACCGGTACCGATCGATTTTGAACCCGGTCCATTTGGAACCGGTACCGATCGACCGGTACCGATCGACCAGATTTTTTCCTCATAGATCCTTCGCTTCGCTCAGGATGACATTATCGACAGGCTATGGCAGGTCAGTCTGTCCCATCAAATACCGATCAACTTCACGGGCGCAACCGCGCCCCTCATTAATAGCCCACACCACAAGGCTTTGACCACGCCGCATATCGCCCGCAACAAAGACGCCTTTGAGATTGGTGGAGAATTTTCCGTGTTCGGCTTTGGCGTTGGAGCGGTCGTCGCGCTCAACTCCTAGGCCGGCCAAAATGGTGTCTTCGGGGCCGAGGAAGCCCATGGCTAACAGAACGAGTTGGGCGGGGAGGATTTTTTCGGAGCCGGGGACTTCTTTGGGGATGAATTGGCCTTTTTCGTTTTTGGCCCATTCGATGGTGACGATGTGGATGGCTTTGACGGTTCCGGTTTCATCGGCTTCGAATTTTTTGGCGGTCACCAGGTATTGGCGCGGGTCGCCGCCGAATTTGGCGGCGGCTTCTTCCTGGCCGTAGTCCATTTTGTAGACTTTGGGCCATTGGGGCCAGGGGTTGTCAACGGCGCGCTGGTCCGGAGGCTTCGGAAGAATTTCTAATTGGACAAGGGATTTGCAGCCGTGGCGCATCGAGGTGCCGACGCAGTCGGTGCCGGTGTCGCCGCCGCCGATGACGATGACGTCTTTGCCTTTGGCGGAGATGAAGTCATGATCCCCGACTAAAACATTCGGGGATGACGAGATTGCTTCGTTCCGTAATGACAAACCAGAATCGAGAACACGCTTTGTGTTTTTTGTAAGAAATTCCATCGCGAAATGGACGCCTTTTAGGTTGCGGCCTTCGATGGGAAGGTCGCGGGGCTTGGTGGCGCCGCCGGCGAGCACAACGGCATCGAATTCTTTCATTAATTTTTCAGCGGGGTAATTTTTTCCGACTTCGGTGTTGGTGACAAACTTGATGCCTTCTTCGGCCAAGATGTCTACGCGGCGCTGGACTACGGTTTTGTCGAGCTTCATGTTGGGGATGCCGTACATGAGCAGGCCGCCGATTCGGTCGGCGCGTTCGAAAACGGTCACAAGGTGGCCGGCTTTGTTGAGCTGGGCGGCGGCGGAAAGCCCTGCCGGGCCGGAGCCTACGACGGCGACTTTTTTGCCGGTGCGTTTTTCGGGCGGCTCGGCTTTTACCCAGCCCTCGTCGAAACCAAGGTCGATGATTGCAGCTTCGATATTTTTGATGGTGACCGGAGGTTCGCTGATGCCGAGCACGCAGGAACCTTCACAGGGCGCGGGGCAGACACGGCCGGTGAATTCTGGGAAATTGTTTGTTTTATGAAGGCGGTCGAGGGCTTCTTCCCAAAGGCCTTTGAAGACCAGGTCGTTCCATTCGGGAATGAGGTTGTTGATCGGACAGCCGGAGGCCATGCCGGCAACGAGCGAGCCGTTGTGGCAAAAAGGAATGCCGCAATCCATGCAGCGGGCGCCCTGCTGCTGGAGTTTTTCCTCGGGCATGTGCTCGTGGAATTCTTTCCAGTGCTTGACGCGTTCTTTGGCGGCTTCGTCTTTCGGAAGCTCGCGTTTGATTTCGATGAAGCCTGTTGGTTTGCCCATAAATTAGACCAGAGACCACAGACTACAGACCACAGACCTAAAATCAAAAAATGACTCAAGAAAGGGGTTGCTTCTGCTTAGTTTTGTTGGCTTAAGTTGTTGTTGATTATTCATCGCTTTTTCAGTCCTTGGTCTGTTGTCTGTGGTCTGCGGTCTGTGGTCTTACTCAGTTTCCGCCAACACGGGAAAGATCGCGAGCATTAGCTTCGAAGGCGGCCATGATGGCTTCTTCGCCGCTGAGGCCGGAGCTTTTCACACGTTCGAGCGCCTGGAGTACGCGCTTGTAATCTTTCGGCATGACTTTGACGAACTTCGGGACCATTTGGTCCCAGGATTTCAGGATTTTTTCGGCGCGAGTACTTTGCGTGTATTTGACGTGCTTTTCGATCATTTCTTTCAGCACACCGGCTTCTTCTTTTGTTTCGATTTTTTCGAGGCCGACCATTTGCTTGTTGCACCGGGAAGCGAAATCCCCTGCTTCGTCCAAAACATACGCGACGCCGCCCGACATTCCAGCCGCGAAATTTCGGCCTGTGGGGCCGAGCACCACAACTGTGCCGCCGGTCATGTATTCACAGCCATGATCCCCGACCGATTCCACGACGGTCTGGACACCGCTATTGCGCACGCCGAAACGTTCGCCGGCCATACCGCGGAAGTAGGCCTCACCGGCGGTGGCGCCGTATAAAGCGACATTGCCGATGATCATGTTTTCTTCAGCGGTGAAGGTCGCGCTTTTCGAAGGGTAGACAATAATTTTTCCGCCTGAAAGGCCTTTGCCGACATAGTCATTGGCATCGCCTTCGAGTTCGAGCGTAATTCCCCGGGGCACGAACGCGCCAAAACTCTGGCCGGCCGAGCCTTTGAAATGCAGATGGATGGTGTCTTCCGGAAGGCCTGCGGGGCCGTGAAGGCGCGTGAGTTGGCTTCCAAGAATGGTGCCTACCACGCGGTTCACATTCCGGATCGGAACTTCGGCTTTGACTTTTTCTTTGCGCGCAAGCGCGGGCTCGCAGATTTTCAAAAGGTGCGTGTTATCAAGCGCTTTGTCGAGGCCGTGGTCTTGCTTGATTTGGCAGTAGCGGCCCACTTCTTTAGAAGCCTTGGGCTGATAGAAAATCTTTGAAAAATCCAGGCCTTTGGCTTTCCAGTGGCTAACGGCTTTGGCCATGTTGAGGCGCTGGGTATTTCCGACCATTTCATTCACGGTGCGGAACCCGAGCTGGGCCATGATTTCACGAAATTCCTGAGCAATGAAGCGCATGAAATTGACCACATGCGCGGGGTCGCCCGTGAATTTTGCGCGTAATTGCGGGTCTTGGGTCGCAACGCCAACCGGGCAGGTATTCAAATGACAGA
>CAYGIT010000050.1:0-16659 GCA_964349955.1 uncultured bacterium | reverse complement strand
TAGTTGGAAATACAATGACAACAGGAACATTCACATCTACACCATCAACTATAAAGTTGGCAGTGGTGGCAGCAATACTTATACCGTCAGCTACTACCGTACTACCTGAAGCAGCGGTATCGTTATTTAATATAAATAATAATTTAAATGCGGTTGTTCAAGATGATTTTCTAAAAGATAAGGGTGGTTTTAAATATGCTGCTGAAGAAAATCAGGACAATCGGGTTTCTTTTTGTGCTTTGTTGCTTGTTGGCGGGAACGGTTTTTGCCGCCAAGGTGAAATACGTGATTGATGGTGACACGTTTACCCTGCAGAATGGCCAAAAGATCCGCATGATCGGAATCAATGCGCCGGAAACCGATCACCCCCGGTACCATAAAAAAGGGCAATTCTTTGGCAAGGAATCGAAAGCTTATCTCCGGAATCTGATTCAGGGCAGGGACGTAAAACTCAAAAAGGGCTACGAAGAATTCGACCGGTACGGCCGGCGGCTTGCCTACGTTTACCTGCCTGACGGGACTTTCGTCAATCGCGAAATGGTGCTTTTCGGGTATGCTGAAACCTTCCGTAAATTTCCTTTTGAGTACAAACAGGAATTTTTACAGCTCGAAGAGGAGGCCCGGGCCCATAAGCTTGGCATGTGGGGAAACCGGTCTTCCGAGGGCTTCTTGCATTGGCGGGATGAGATTATTCAATGGTTCCACAGGATACAAAAGGGGAGAGCCGATAATACCGGTTGACATCTCAAGCCGGAAGGGCCAAACTACTCTTAGTTATCCGCACATGAAAATCTACGAAAGACCCAGTTTTACCTTCGAAAATTTTTATTCATGCTGTTACTCCCTATAAGATGGTACAAGTTTATAGTGTGATTTTTGTGAAAGGAGGACAAAAAAATGGAAACAGGAACAGTGAAGTGGTTTGACAATGCCAAAGGTTATGGCTTTGTTTCCCGTGAAAATGGCGGCAAGGATGTATTCGTGCATCATTCCGCGATTGAGGGAACAGGCTATAAATCTCTTGATGAGGGTCAGAAGGTTCAGTTTGAAGTGACTCAAGGCCCGAAGGGCGATCAAGCAGTGAATGTAGCAAAGATCTAATTTAAATAGCGGGGCTTCAACGCCCCGCTATTTTTATGTCTAAAAACGTTTTAAATCATTGAGAAGCCGATGCCAAAACTAAAAAGTTTGAATGAGCTTGAACGCAAAAGCCGGCGCATTACCGGGAAGTGGAATCTGGACGAGCGGCACCGGCTTACCTATTTATCGGATCCTCCGGAGGAAGCGTTTAAACTGGAGGCATCGCTGGTGGCGGCCGAGCCGGAGGCGCTGGTGGTTTCGGTCACCGAAAAGCAGGAGAATGGCAAGACTGTGATCCGCCTGGCCCGGCTTTCGGGGCAGTGGCACGCCAATGAAGACAATCAGATCGAGTTTGAAGTGGAGCGTGAATCCGGCAGGAACGATGTGCTTACCTTTTGCGGCGCGTGGAAGGTGGGAGATTCGCATGAATTGATTTATACTTACCGCCGTCAGTCTCTGGAAAGAAAAAGCACGGCGATTGAAACCCTCACTTTTAAAGGAGTGTGGGATTTTTCAGAAAAAAACAGGCTTGCCTACACATTCGAAGGGGACAGTGAGGCGGCATTCCGTTTTCGCGGCACCTTTCAAACTCCCAGCATTCTTGCCAAAAAAGGCGAAATCCGGTATCAGCTTGGCGCGGAAACCGCAGGCCGGCAGGGAAAATTCCGCACGGTCACTTTTTTTGGAAAGTGGAAACTTTCGAATCAACTCAATCTGGAATTCGAAATGGAATGCGCGAATGGCAAAAAGCGTGTCTTTCGTTTCGCCGCTGAATTTCAGATTACGCAAGACTTGGGCGTGACCGCCCGGCTGACGAGCCGGCAGAATGACCCCCTGGGGGTAGAAGTTGTATTCAATAAAGAATTTCTGAACGGCAAAGCCCAAGCCTTTGCCCGCCTCCGCAAATCCCTCGAAGAATCCGCCGTTGAAGCCGGCGTGACAATTCCCTGGTGATTGATGCTTACGCTCGGTATTGAGACATCCTGTGATGAGACTTCTTGCGCGGTCCTGTCCTCCGGAGGAGGAAGGGACGGCAGTGAAGTGCTTTCGAATATTGTTTCCTCCAGCCTTTTCCGGCATAAGCCTTTTGGCGGGGTGGTGCCTGAAATTGCTTCGCGCCATTGCCTGGAACAAATCGATGTTGTTTATCAGGAAGCGCTTTCCGAAGCCAAGGTAAATGCCGCGGACCTGGATTTGATTGCCGTCACGCATGGGCCGGGGCTGATTGGTTCGCTGCTGGTGGGGGTTTCTTTCGCCAAGGCGCTGGCTTACCGGCTCAAAATCCCGCTGATCGGCGTGAATCATCTGGAAGCGCATCTTTCCGCCAATTTTATCGGGAAAGAGGCGCCTGAAAAATTTATCGGCTTGCTGGTTTCGGGCGGGCATACGAGCCTGTCGTTTCATCTAAATGGAAAAGTCACCATGCTCGGAGCGACCGTTGATGATGCGGTGGGGGAAGCCTACGATAAAGTGGCAAAGCTCCTTGGCCTGGGCTATCCGGGTGGGCCGGTCATGGACAAGCTTGCGGCCAAAGGGAATCCGAAGGCGTTTCCGTTTACGGAGCCGAAACAAAAAGGAAGGTTTGATTTTAGTTTTAGCGGGATTAAAACAGCTTCGCTTTACGCGGTACAAAAGGAGCGGAGATCCTTCGCTGAGGCTCAGGATGACACGCTGCCTTCTACTTTTATTCAGGACATGGCCGCGAGCTTTCAGGAGGCGGTCGTAAAATGGCTGGTCAAAAAAACCCTTGCGGCTGCCGATGATAAGAAGGTGCGGGACATCGTGGCGGGCGGAGGCGTCAGCGCCAATTCCGCTTTGAGAAAATCACTGACGGAAGAAGGCTCGGCGTGCGGCTTGAATGTCTGGTTTCCGCCGGGGGCATTGACCGTGGACAATGCCGCGATGATCGCGCGCCGTGGCCTTGAACTTTACAAAACGAAAAGTCTGAAACGCAAACCGAATGTCTGGAAAATGACCGGGCTTCCCAACCTGGCCATGGGGGAGCTTTAAAAACATGCCACAGATGATACAGTTTACTCAACAGGATATGGAAACGGCGATAAGGTTAATCATGGCCGCGTTTTTGGGGGGGCTCATTGGTCTGGAGCGTGAAAGTCATGGGAAGGACGCCGGCGTACGCACTTATTCTCTTGTATCCTTGAGTTCCGCCCTGATCATGATTGTATCGGTGCAAATCTATGAGGTTTATAAAGGATCTGCAGGAGTGGACCCTTCCCGCATTGCAGCCCAGGTTGTAAGCGGAATCGGATTTCTCGGCGCGGGCGCCATTATGCGCGAACATGGGGGCTCGGGAATCAAAGGGCTTACGACGGCGGCCGGAATTTGGGTCGCTTCAGGGATTGGCCTCGCCTGTGGAATGGGGCTTTATCACCCCGCCATTTTAACGACGGCTTTCACTCTTTTTATCCTCGTATTTTTTTCCAAGGTTGACCGGTTTTTTGGCGGGAAAGACTACTAACGCTCTGTCATCCTGAGCGGAGCGAAGGATCTCCCAGTCGAGTTCGTAGATCCTTCGGCAAAAACGCCTCAGGATGACACCGACACCCCGTCCTTTCAGCATAAGTCCCCCCTTATTATTTACATACATTTTACAAAAAACCTGCATTTTCCATTATCATAGATTGATACAATCGGAGGCGGTATGGCTAAAAAATTGAAAAGAAAATACCTGATTGGAATGGATTTGGGGGGGACGAAGCTTTTGACCTCCCTGATGAACAAGGATTTTAAAATTATCGCAGAAAAAAAATGTAAAATTGAGCCTTCCCGGGGAGAAAAGTTCTTTTTAAATACTGTCCTTGAAAATGTCCAGGATGTTTTAGATGAGGCGGGCCTGAAAGCCGGTTCTTTGGCAGCTGTAGGAATAGGCTCTCCCGGAATTATTCACCCCAAAAAAGGGATTGTTCTGACTTCCCCGAACATTCCTTTTTTGAAAAATTATCCGCTGAGGGCAAAACTCGAAAAGCATTTCCGGCTTCCCGTGGCGCTTGAAAATGATGTCAATACCGGGCTCTTGGGGGAATATTTTTTTGGAGCGGCGAGGGGATATTCGGATGTCGTGGGCATATTCATGGGCACCGGCATCGGCGGCGCTTTAATCTTAAACGGCCGTTTGCATCGCGGCATGTCCGGAGCCGCGGGTGAAGTGGGGCATATGATCATGCAAAAAAACGGGGCCCTTTGCGGATGCGGGCAAAGAGGATGCCTTGAAGCTTATGCCGGGCGCATTGCGATTTCAGGAGAAGCGGCCGTGCTTGCGGCCAGACAAAAGGCAAAGGCCCTGTTCCGGGAAGCCGGCACCGAAGTTTCAAAAATCAAAAGCGGTGTTTTGGCCAAGTCCATTCGCGGGGGGGACCATGCCGTGGAAGCCATGCTCCGGGAAAAAGCCGGGCTGGTGGGCATTGCGATGGCGAATATTGCCAATCTTCTTAGCCCTGAATTGATTGTGCTGGGCGGCGGTCTTGTGGAGGCCCTGAATGGAATGATCATCAGAGAAGCCGAAAAGTCGATGCTGCGTCACGGCATGCCGGATATTGTCAAACACGTCAAAGTCGCGGCGGCCCAATTGAAGGACCATGCGATTGTGAAAGGCGCGGCGAAGCTTGCGGCGGATTTGGTGTGGAAATAGAAAATGGATTCCCGCTTTCGCGGGAATGACAGAGTGCCCGCAGGGCAAGAGGCGGGAATGACATGAGCCAGGGAGAATACAATGCCTGAAGTAACGATTCCTCAAAAACAGCAGGTTGGAGTGATTGATATCGGTTCCAGCGCCATTCGCATGGTGGTGGCCGAGCTTGGCCCCAAGACCGAAATCCGGCGGCTCGAGAATCTTCAAAAAACTGTGGCGCTTGGCAAGGACGTGTTTACCTCCGGAACCATCAGCCGGACGGTGACGCGCGAAGCCATTGCCATTTTGAAAAATTACAAGGCCCTTCTCGACACTTACGGCATTAAAACCATTCATGCCATTGCCACCAGCGCGGTGCGGGATGCCTCCAACCGCGACAATTTTATCGACCAGGTTTTTGTGAGAACGGGCATTGATGTGGAAGTGATCGAGGGCCCCGAGCAAAACCGGCTGGAATTGATTGCCGTCGAGCATGCGCTTGCCGATAAATACGATCTTCAAAAAAAGAATTGTCTGATTATAGAGGTGGGGTCCGGAACCACGGAAATCATTGTCCTGCATCAGGGGGAGGTCGGGCTCACGCGCACTCTTTCGCTTGGGACGGTGCGTTTGCCGGAGCAGGCCGTGGCCGGAAAAACAGCCCCGGATATTTTAAAACGTATTTTGAAACGGACCCTTCAGGAAACGGCTCAATTCATTCACCGCGAGTATGATTTGACTCAGGTGGATACGATGATTGCTCTGGGCGGAGACATGCGGCTTGTTTCACGCCAAATCCTCCAGCCGGTTTCCGAAGATTTTTCAATTCTGGAAAAGAAGGCATTTCTGGATTTTGTGGCGGCTATTTCTAAAATTTCCATCGAAGAAATTACGGAGCGTTTCGTGATTTCTTACGGAGAGGCGGAGACGCTTTACGCGGCGCTCCTGTTTTACTCCAATTTTCTGGACAAGACGAAAGCGGAGCAGATCATTGTTCCTATGGTCAGTATCCGGGACGGATTGCTTCTCGAGCTTTCCCAGCTTTTTTCCGGGTACAAACGCACGGATGTTTCTAAACAGGTGATGAGTTCCGCCCGCCAACTGGGGCGGAAGTACCGTTATGACGAACCGCACGCGCTCTGTGTGGCTTCGCTTGCCCTGAAACTTTTCGATTCTTTAAAACCCGACCACGGCCTGGGAACCAAAGAGCGGATGCTTTTGGAAGTCTCCGCGATTTTGCATGATATCGGCATGTATATTTCTTCTACCACCTATCACAAACATTCCAGTTACCTGGTGGATGCGGAAGAAATTTTCGGGCTCCGGAAATCCGATAAAAATATTGTTTCGAATGTGGTGCGCTATCATCGCCGGTCCCATCCCCAGGCAACCCATGAGCCGTACATGTCGCTTCCCCGGCAGGACCGTGTGGTGGTGTCCAAGCTGGCGGCAATTTTAAGAGCGGCGGACGCTTTGGACAAAAGCCGGCAGCAGAAAATCCGTAATTTCACGCTGGAACGCACGGAAGACAGTGATGCCCTTTGGGTTCCGGAGGAAACGGGCGATATTTCCATTGAAAGAGATGCGCTCGTGAAGCGGGGATCGCTTTTTCTGGAAGTCTTTGGGGCTTCGCTTGCGCTGAAGCAGGGAAATCCTCCGAAAGTCTAAAATGTCCCCCACCCATCCGCAGGAAAAAAAAGGCTTTGACCGCGATCTTTCCTGGATTGAATTCAATGCGCGCGTTTTGGCGGAATCCATGGACGAATCCAATCCGCTTCTCGAAAGGCTCAAATTCACCGGCATTGTGAGCTCGAATTTCGACGAGTTCTTTATGGTGCGGATGGCCAGCCTCGAAGTCTTTGGGGAAGAAACTGCGTTGGCCCGTGAAAAAGCGTACGCCCTTATTCAGAAACAAGACCGTGATTTTGCCCAGACTCTTTTGCCCGCACTTGAAGCCAAGGGAGTTTCCCGCATTCCTCCCGAAGGTTTGAGCGAAAAGCAGGCGGATTTTGCCAGGTCTTTTTTTCGCCGGGAACTTTTTCCGGTATTGACTCCCATTGGCCTTGCGGCCGGTAAGCCGGCGCCCGCTCTCATCAATCTCAGCCTTTATATGGTGGTATGTCTCGTGGATTCCCAGGAACCATCGGTCAAACATTACGCGGTGGTGGAAATGCCGAAAAATTTTCCCCGGATGATTTCGCTTCCGGCTGAAAAAGGCCATTCCTTTCTCCTTCTGGAAGACATTGTGGGAATGTTTGCCAAGGATCTTTTCAAGGGCTACGAAATTGTCGCCCGGGGACTGATGCGCCTGACGCGGGCGGCGGAAGTTGCCATTGATGAAGACAGTGACGAGGATTTTGCCAAGGTCATGACGGAGGTGCTTCGCAAACGGCGCACCAGTCCCGTCATGCGCCTCGAAATTGCCGCGGGCCGCGAGATTGAAGAATTTTTAAAAGCAAAGCTGGAAATTCCGGAAACACATGTCTGCCGGATCGGCTCCTGGTTGGACCTCAAAGGAATTTCGCAGCTTGCCTTTCAACCGGTGCTCGAAGAGTTGAAAAGGCCGGCCTGGGTGCCAAAGCCTGTTCCGGATTTCGAAGATACCGAAAGCATCTGGGATTTATTGAAGAAAAAGGATGTGTGGGTGCATCATCCCTACGACAGTTTCGAGGCCGTGAACCGTTTTGTGCGTGAAGCCGCCGAGGATCCGGCTGTGCTCGCCATCAAGCAAACCCTTTACCGTGCCGGCCATGATTCTCCCCTGATTGCCTCGCTTGAAAAGGCGGCGGAAAAAGGCAAGAACGTGACTGTCCTGGTTGAGTTGAAAGCGCGGTTTGACGAGGAAAAAAATATCAGTTGGGCCCGCAGGCTGGAAGTGGCGGGCGCCAATGTGATTTACGGAGTCTCGGGTTTCAAAACGCATGCCAAGGCCTGCCTCGTGGTGAGACGTGAGCCGGAAGGAATCAAACGCTACATTCATCTTTCGACCGGCAATTACAATGAAAAAACCGCGCAGGTTTATTCGGACATCGGATTTTTCTCAAGCCGTGAAAGTCTGACCTCGGATGCCCTGGTTTTTTTCAATATGATTACGGGCTATTCCCAGCCGCTTCCGATGTTTGACATTGTGGTGGCGCCTTATGGCATGCGGCAAAGATTAAAACATTTGATCCAGCGGGAAATCATGCGAACCCAGCAGGGACAGGCTGGGCTGATTTTTGGGAAGATGAATTCGCTTGTGGATCCTCAAATCATTCAGGCTTTGTATGAGGCGTCTCAGGCAGGCGTTGAAATCAAATTGAATGTTCGGGGAATCTGCTGCCTCCAGCCCGGGATAAAAGGGCTCAGTGAAAATATTCAGATCCATAGCATTGTGGACATGTTTCTGGAGCATAGCCGGATGTTTTATTTTTTAAACGGCGGAGAAGAAGAATTGTACCTTGCCAGCGCCGACTGGATGCCGCGCAATTTCGACCGGCGCATTGAAATCATGTTTGCCATGGAAAACAAGGAAATCAAAAAAGACCTTGTTACGCTCCTGAAACTTTATTTTAAGGACAATATGAAATCCTGGCGCCTGCACAGTGACGGGCGGTATGAAAAAATCGAGCCCCAGGCCGGAGAAAAAAAATGCCGGGTGCAGGAATACCTTTGCAAAAAAGCCGAGGAAAGGGAGGAGCTTCGCGCTAAAGCCATTCCCAGGGAACTCAAACCCCAAAAGCCCACCCATGAAGGAATCTAAAAAAATATTCATTCTTCGCCATGGCATTGCGGTCGAGCCCGGAGCGCCGGGCTATTCGGACAGCCAAAGGCCTTTGACCCCCCGGGGAATTTCCGAGATGCATCTCATTGCCAAAGGAATGAAAAAACTTGGCCTCGAATTTGACCTGGTGCTTTCGAGCCCGTATGTTCGCGCGCGCCAAACGGCCGAGATTATCGCGGAAGAATTAGGGATTCAAAAGAAGTTAAAATTTTCAGAGACTCTTGCAAGCGGAGCCGATCCGCGGTCAGTGCTGAAGGAATTAAAAGAAAAATATTCCGAAATGGGCTCTCTCTTGCTGGTAGGTCATGAGCCTTTTCTAAGTGGATTGATTTCTTTGATGATTACGGGGAATAAAAACGCTTCTCTGGAGTTTAAAAAGGGAGGGCTTTGTAAATTGAGTGATTGTTCCTTCGACTCTTCCGGATTAGCGGTCCTGAAATGGCTGCTGACGCCGAAACAGCTAATGCTTCTAGCCGACCCAGCCCATTAAAATCATGCCGGTGAGAAAGAAGAGAAAGACAAAGCGTGGGGAATGCTCTTCGGCTTCCCCGAGAGCGGCATGCAGGGCCAGATAAACGAAGCCTCCCCCGATATGCACCACGAGCAGGTCCAGCCAATGGCTTGCGGAAAAACTTTTTAACAGGAAAACCCCGATGAACCAGCCGAGCAGGGTCGACATTTCCAGCAGCAGAGTTCCGGCAAAGGCTTTCTTTTTCTCATAGCCCGCACGCATCAAAAGGGCGCACAAGGCCAGCCCTTCCGGCAATTTGTGAATGAGGATCGTGAAAAAAATGGAGTGTCCCCGGTTGCTTTCCAGGGCGCCTCCGAGCGCAACGGCAATCCCGTCCATGGTGCTGTGGATCGATAAAGCAATGGCCAGAAGAATGAAAAGGCTGCGCAGTTTGGTTGCAGGCTGTTCCTCAAAATGGGAAGCGGCGCAGGCCGGGCAGACATGGAAAACATAGCGGCTGATTACGAAAAACAAGCCGTAGCCGGAAGCCAGGGCAATGATAATGGTGGAAAAGGGAAGAATCGGCCAGGCGTCGGGAAGAATATGAAAGAAGGTTGCGCCCAACAAGGTGCCGGCGGCAAAGCTGATCATGGCGCAGAGCTGGCGGTGAGAGACCCCGATCGAAATGGCAAGAAGGGCGCCCAGCCCGGCGCTGATCAGGGTAAGAAGGTTTTGAACAAGGGTCAGTCCCATAAGCGAGAGAAAGTATAAAGCCTGGTGTTGACACCCCACAAGCAAAAAGATAGAATCGCCCCTCTCATGACATCCAAATCCGAATCTTCTCAAAAGCTTAAAATCGCCCTTCCAAAGGGGAGCCTTGAAGAAGCCACCTACCAATTATTCAAAAAGGCAGGATTTTCCATCTCGGTCAGTTCCCGGTCCTATTTCCCGGCGATCGACGACCCGGAACTCGAAGTCATTCTTTTCCGGCCCCAGGAGATGTCCAGATATATAGAAGACGGCGTGGTGGACTGCGGGGTCACCGGCCATGACTGGATCCTTGAAAATGAATCCAGTGTCGAGGAATTGTGTGAGCTCCAATATTCCAAGCGCACCCGCAATCCTATCCGGTGGGTCTTGGCGGTGCATAATGATTCGCCTTTTAAAAGCGTGAAGGATTTGCAGGGCAAGAAAGTCGTGACCGAACTGGTCAACGCGACTAAAAATTACCTGAAGAAAAACAAGGTTTCGGCGGAAGTGGAATTTTCCTGGGGCGCTACGGAAGTCAAACCGCCCCGGCTTGCCGATGCCATTGTGGAAGCCACCGAAACGGGCTCGAGCCTGCGCGCCAATAATCTTCGCATCATTGATACCATTCTTACCTCGGTGCCGAAATTTATCGCCAACAAGGCGAGTTACAAAAGCGAATGGAAGCGGCGCAAGATGGAAAACATTGTGCTGCTTTTGCAGGGAGCGATCCGCGCGCAAGAAAAAGTGGGCCTTAAAATGAATGTGTCGAAAAAGGACCTGCCCGCGCTTTTGAAGATTTTGCCCGCGCTTAAAAAACCGACGGTTTCCACTCTTTCCGAAGAAAACTGGTATGATGTGGATACGATCATTGATGAGCGGGTGGTGCGTGAGCTTATCCCGGCACTCAAAAAGGCCGGCGCTTCAGGAATCATCGAATACCCTTTAAACAAAGTCATTCCGTAAATCGGGGATCGGGAATCGGGGTAAGGGATTCAAAAACCTTTAAGAATGGTTTTGAATCCCGGATACCGAGTCCCTATTCCCTCGAAACTAGGAGATAAACCCAATGCCTTGGGCAAGAAAACAACGCAAGAAAAAGATGAACAAGCACAAGCGCAAAAAGAAACTGCGCAAGCACCGCCACAAGAAGAAATCCTGGTCATAAAAGCAATTCAAAGTTCAAAAGTCAAAATGCAAAAAGAAAGAAGAGCCGCTTACGCCGCATTTGAAGCGATTCTAAGCTGAATTTTAATCCGGCAAAGCGGTTCTTCTTCTAATTTTGATTTTTGAATTTTCCATTTTGCATTGATCTTATGCTTACCCTCCGAAGCCCGGCAAAACTCAATCTTTACCTGCGGATTACGGGGCGGCTTCCGCGCGGATACCACCGTCTCCTGACTTTATTTCATCGTATTTCCCTGGCGGATACCTTGCGGCTCGCGAAAACCCGTGAAGATTTCTCTCTCCGCTGCCAGGATCCCCGCATTCCTGTGGGCGAAAGCAACCTCATCACGAAAGCTTACCGGTTATTGCAAAAACAATTTCCCAATATCGGAGGCGTGCGCGTGGATTTGGAAAAACGCATTCCGGTGGGGGCCGGCCTGGGCGGAGGATCAAGCAATGCGGCCTTTTTTTTATTGGGAATCAAAAAACTCTATGGCCTTCGCATTTCAACATCCAGGCTTCTGCGGTTGGGAGGACAACTGGGCGCGGATGTCCCGTTTTTTATTCAGGATATCAATCAGGGCATCGGCACGGGACGGGGAGACCGGATCCTGAAAATGAAATCCCATGCCAGGCATTATTTTGTTTTGGCGGCTTCGGAAAATGAATTAAGCACCGGAAAAGTTTATGAAAATCTCGCGGGGAAGTATCGCCCGGCTTCCTTGACAAAGGATAGGCGCGAGCTTAGAATCCTTTGCAGTTTTTTGGACGGAAAAAGATATGAAAAGGCCGCCCTGTTTTTCAAAAACGATCTAGAGCTTTCGGCTTTTGAATTGAGGCCTTCTCTTCGCGCGCTTGCCGGAAAATTCAAGAAACAGGGAATGCCGTTCGCGGGAATGACCGGAAGCGGTCCCACGGTTTTCGGGATTGCTGCCGGCCTTCGTGAAGCGAAGCGCCTGGCCGGAAAATTGCGAAGAAAGCTTCCGTCCAACCGCATTTTGTTCTGCCGTTCTTTGTAGTCACAGTCATCCCCGAATGCTCTTGTCGGGGATCAACGAGTTGTGGATTCCCGCCTAAAATCGTGCGGGAATGACGAATTTCAATGCCCGATGGTGAAATGGTATCACACTGCCCTTTGGAGGCAAGATTCCTGGTTCGAGTCCAGGTCGGGCAGTTACGCCGATGCGTAACTACTGTGCCGTAAGAGTTTAAGGAAAACTCTCTACGGCACTGCAGTTTTGCCTATGCAAAACTACTGCGTTCCTACCCTCAAGACTAATCAAGCAGTCATCGAACGTCCTATAAAGCATTTCAAGGCATCAAATGTCCTATAATGCTGTCTGGATTCATTTTTGGGGCGGAGGCAGGGGCTAAAGCCTTACATTAATGAGGGTTGAGTTTTTGGCGGCAAAGCCGATAAATGAATCAAAAGATTTTTTGGGAGGAATGCAGCATTTGGCAGGATCAAGCGGAAGAAAAAAATTGCCGAAATTAAAACAAATCAAAAGGGAACTGAGTGAGTTATTATAAAATTTTAGGATTCGACAAAGAGCCTTTTTCGACGAGCCCCGACCCTGATTTTTTGTATTTTAGCCAGGGCCATGAATCGGTCATCACCAATGTGCTGATCGAACTGCGGCTGAAGAGAGGATTGTCGGTCATTCTTGGCGATGTCGGTACGGGAAAAACCACGCTGTCACGGCGCTTGATCCGTGATTTAAAACAGCGCGGGGATTTTATCGTGCATTATGTGCTGGACCCCTGCTTTGAAAATGAACATCAATTCTTGAGTTCGCTTGCGCGGAATTTTGAAATCAAGACGGAGGATTATCTGCCCGGAACTTCTTCGGTACCTTCTGTTTCTGTCATGGATCTCAAGGAAACCCTGGAACGGTTTCTTTATCAAAAAACCATTGTAGAAAACAAAACCGTAGTTTTGATTATTGACGAAGCGCAAAAGCTCAATGAAACAGCCATTGAAATGCTGCGGATGATTTTGAATTATGAAACCAATGAAAATAAAATGCTTCAGCTTGTACTTTTGGGGCAACTTGAATTGCACGCGAAAATGAATAAAATGTCCAATTTTATGGACCGCATCAGCTTCAAATATGCCTTGAATCCTCTGGGTTTGAAAGAGACCAAGGAAATGATACGGTTTCGTATCAAACAGGCCGGTTACCAGGCCCAGTTCCCTCTTTTTTGCGATGAGGCCGTTGATTTGATCCATAAAATTTCTCAAGGATACCCAAGAAAAATCATGCACCTTTGCCACCGCGCCCTCAAAAATCTCGTGATGAAAAGAAAATGGGCGGTGGATGAGCAAATGGTGCGGGAGATTGTCAATGAAGATGTGCGGTCGGGATGGCTGATGCCGATTCCTCTTTAAGCCCGGAGAAGCGGTTATTAAAGCTGATTGAGGAACCTCAATCGGAAAAACCGGGAGGGCCGGAAAAAAAAAGAGCGCCATGGCACACTTCTTTTTCAGTCCCGGTGCTCAAAGCCCGTCTTGACCAGGCGAAGGAAAAAACATTTTCCTTTTTAAAGCAAAGCAAGGTCCCCTTTGGCATTCAAATGCTCAACGGGGCGGTGACGGCCGGCACTGTTATTTTAGGGATCGTTCTTTTTGTGAACACTCTTTACGAAATGAGAGCCCTGAATTCGAATGCTTTGACCGACCAACTGATTGTTCCGGCTTCCAAAATGCTCGATTTGATGCCTGTTGAGACAAAAGACCTTACTGCCGGCCTGCTTGAAAATACGCAAGACAGCCGGAATATTTTTCTGCCCTTTGGAAAAAGGGTAAAAGAGGCCGAACCCGAAAAGGTCAGCAATTCCTCAAAGCTCGCCGAAATGACGAAAACGCTGAAGCTGACAGGCATCTCGTATAATCCGGAAAATCCGGAAAAGGCTTTTTGCATGATCGAAGACCTGACTAAGAATATCACGGTTTTTCTGCGCGCCGGAGACCAGGTATCGGGACTCAAGGTACAGAAAATCAATCCGACGACCGTCACCCTGGACTATCAGGGCGAAACCATCGAGATGCGATGAACGCTAAAAGATTTTTCCCCGTCATTTTTCTTATGCTTGTTCTGGCCGCCCCATGCCTTGCGCAGCCGGAAGAGACTTCTTCCGCTCCCTTCCTGGATATTAAAACAAAGCTCGAGAAAAATATTTTTCTCGATTTGCGCGACATCAATGTCGTGGATGTTTTTAAATTCCTGGCGGTGCAGGGGGGCCTGAACATCGTCACAAGCAAAAACGTGCAGGGGCGTTCCACGCTTGTTTTAAACCGGGTGAAGATCCAGGATGCGCTGGACATTCTCGTGATTTCCAACCAGCTTGCCTATGAAATCAAGAACGACATCATTTACATCATGACGGAAGACGAATACCTGGCAAGTTACGGAAAAAATTTCAACGACAAGCGGAAAGTGCTGACGCGTTATTTGAGATATGCCAAACCTTCTTATGGGTTGAGCGCGCTTCAGGCCATCCAGAGTGGCGTTGGAAAAATCGTGATTGATGAAGACAGCGGCGCGGTGGTCATGATTGATACCAATGAAAAGCTGATGCAGATGAACGGGCTTCTGGATGAGATCGAAAAGAACCGGGATACCCAGGTGGTGGAATTGCAATATGCGGAAGCCAAGGGGCTCGAAGCCCAGCTCAAACCCCAACTGGATGCCAAAGGGGTAGGGACCGTTTTTGCGGATGAAAGATCCAATCAACTGGTGGTGAGCGCATATCCGGACCGCATGGACCAGATTTTGCCGATGGTCAGGGCCCTGGACAAGCGCCAAAAAGCCGTTTTGCTGGAAGCCCGCATTTTGCAGCTCACGCTGAATCCGCGTTTGGATACGGGAGTGAACTGGAACCAGCTGTTCCGGGATGTTTCCGAAAGTCAATTCAGGCATGTGACTTTGCAAAGCACTTTTCCGATCGGCACAAGGGCCGCGACGACGAATGGAAAGCTCGCCATCGGGAAGCTGGATCCCGATACATTCCAGGCAACCCTGCAAGCCCAAAAGGAAATTCAAAATACGAAAACGCTGGCCAACCCCCGCATGATGATTTTGAACCGGCAGGCGGCAAAAATCAATATCGGGGACCGGCTTCCCTATGTCGTTACCACTTCAACCGGGACCGGCACCAATGTTTCCGTGAGCGAAGATATCCGGTTCATTGATGTGGGGGTGATCCTTGAAGTGACGCCGGTGATCAGCGACAACGGGTTTATCACCATGAAAATCAGGCCTGAAATCTCAAGCCAGATTAACACGCTCACCACGCCGACCAATAACAAGATTCCCATTGTGAATAAAACATTCATCGATACTTCGGTGATTGTCCAGGACGGGGTTTCGGTAGTGTTGGGCGGCCTGCGCCGGGATGAATTGACGGAAAGCAATAAAGGAATCCCCTATTTGATGGACATGCCGGTGGTAGGAAATTTGTTCAAAAGCCGGTCCGAAAGTCTTCTTAAAACAGAAATTTTAATCATCATTACCCCGAAAATTGTTTTGGGAGATACCGACATTCTGGATGAGCCAATTCAAATTAAAAAGAATCTTCCCCTGTCTCTTCAGAATGTAAAAAACGTTTTTACGCCGCCCGCGGATGAGGAAAATAAAAACAAAAAGGTGGGAGATTCACTTCCCCCCCCCCAGCCGATCCATCAGGGATTGGATTTATCGGTGATCCGGCAGGCACTTAGCATGCAGCCGCATACGAGAGAATCATGACCTTTTTTTTCCGGCGAGCGCGGCTGGTCTTCCTCGTTTTTTTTGGCAGCCTGTTGATCCTGTCTCAACGCGCCCCTCTGTATGCGGAAACCAAACCGGTAGCTCCTTCTCCGGCAGGCGCAGTTCCCAAAGGGGAAACTTTAGCTCAAAATCCGAATGCAGGAGTGCAAACGCTCCTTTCGACCCTTAATGAAACCCTCGAAGAAAATCGTAAAATCCGGGAAAGCCTGAAAACACTGCAACAGTCTCTCGAAGAGAAAACGGTTGAAAATTCCCGTCTTACGAGCCAAATTCAAAGACTCGAAACGGTTTCCATTCAAGGCAGCAGGCAGTTGACGGAGAAAGTAGGGCAGTTGCAGGGGGAATTGGATAAATCGGCAGATGCGATCCAGAAATCCGAGGCCGAAAAAAAGGCGTTTGATAAGGGGAAACAGCAGATTCTGGATGAGATGGCGCAACTTCAGAAGGAAAATAAGAAAATCACCGAACTTTTAAAGGTCTCTCTTCTCAAAGAGGAAAAAGAATCGCTTTTAAAATTAATTCAGCACAATGAAAAAGCGAATTTGAACGCGATGAAGCATTTGGCAAGGGTGGATACGGTCAATGAGAAATTGCGCCAGGAACTGGATCAGGCCCACTTCCGGCTGGGCAATTCGCTTTTTGAAACACGGGATTTCGAAGGCGCCGTCATGGAATATCAAAAAGCCCTTCAGTGGAACCCGGGCAATGCCATGGCGCATCACAATCTCGGGATTGCTTATGACTATTATTTGAATAAGACTGATCTGGCGCTGATTCACTATCAAAAATATCTGAATTATGAGGCCATCCCCGAGAAAGCCCGTGAAGTGCGGCGCCGGATTCTTGATATTAATCTGCTCAAGAAAGTGACTCCTGACACGCCCATCAAAAACGATTTTGACGATTTTCATAAAGATAAAGTCTGAACTTCTCGATTCCCCGCCAAAATTCCGCTTTAAATTTCCTCGATTTTGCCGATAAATAATTACGATAACCTATTGATATCCATAAAGTTAAGGATATAAAAAGTAGATTATTTTAGATTAAAACAGAT
>CAYGIT010000049.1:0-16677 GCA_964349955.1 uncultured bacterium | reverse complement strand
ATGGTGCCAGGCACCGATCCGGGGACAGGCACAATGCGCCGCTCCGAAGCGCGGAATAAAGAGACGATTCAAAACATTGCGAAAAAATATAGAGAGTCAGTCACGGGATTTTTTGATGAAGCCCAGGCGGTCCATTCAAAAAATCCAAAAAGCTGGTCCGTCACTCATAAAGAACTTTCCGCGAAAGAGAGCGGAATCAAATTAGTTGGAGCCTATGAGCAGCTTATCAAAGATTTGTCGGAGGAAGCAGGGGATGACGCGCTTTGGATTTACGGATTTTTTGGAATCGATTTTATTTTGCCCCTTTCGCTTGCAAAAGGAAAAATACGGATCCTGAATCAGGGGGGAGACCAAAATGTCGTGACCGCCGGAGCCCAGATCCTTGAAGATTTCAAAGGCGTGGAAAATTACAAAGCCCAGAGCTTGGTGGAGGAGAAGAGGCGTGAATCCTTTATCTATGCCGATGCGCTGGATATAGAACAATATCAAAAAATACGGGCCAACCATCCGGGTAAAATCATTTTTGTCATGAAAGGTTGGGATCGGTGGCAGGGCGGGCGCCCAAAAGCGGACAAGGAACTTAGCGTGCCCGAAGTTTTTAAATCCCTTCTGCGGGATTTCTTCCAAAAAGGCGATCAGGTTGTCATTTTAAGCAAAAAAGACCTGCGATTTTTAGCGCCTGCCCAGGCCGCCGGGTTTTCGCTTGTCGCGAAAGAAGAAGTTCCAGCAAATGCCGAAATAAATGCCGAGGTCATGGGGTTTACGCAGCCGGTTCGTTTCTGGATCCCAGACGCCGTCGCTGTTCTCGAAAAGCTGGATTCCGAGGGTGTCGACCATCAGGCTCCCCGCTCCGAAGTGCGGGAAGTTCCGAAGCCTGAAAAAAACTATACGCCTGATCCCATGAAGCTTCAAAGATGGGTGGATCGCGAAAAGGACCCTCGCTTTAAAAGTATTAAGCAAAAACTTGTGGATTATTTTTTAACCAAAGGGCACGTTTCATATCGGGATTTCAGGAAAGCGTTAAATAATCAGGTTGAAAATCTGAATCAAAAATTAAAAATGAATGGGAAAGATTACGCGGTGCTATTTGGAGCTCCCCACAGTTCATCGCGCTGGACTTATTATCTCGTTAAGGACAAGCTAATAAAACCGCCATCCGAAGAAATTTACTTGCATGAGGACTATGACATCGACGGACAGTTGGTTTTCGAGAAAATATTAAAAAAGGGTGTTCGGCAATTTGTCATTTTTGACGATAGCGCTTACCGAGGTGGCAATATTCAAATTACAATAAAAGAAGTTCTTAGGACTTTTGATAGTCTCCATATCCAGCAAAGGCCGAATTTTATTCTTGTCGTGCCGTATATGACAAGTTTTGCCCGGGAGACTTTCGGGAGAATGGGAAAAGAGAATAGTAATTCTGTGCAATGGATAAAACCAGTTAATAGTATTTCCTCTATTGTGGAAATTCTCTCACCTGCGGAATGGCAGTTGATTCAATCAGAAAGAAACGGAAGACTTGATACGTCAGGACGTTTGGCGCGAAAACCCATCGAGGGGAGCCGTGAAATTACATTGACTTATTTTGATCATAAAATTGCAGATGAATTTTCATTTCTTCCATATCTTGTGTCGTATCTGCCTAAAATTATGCCCCCTTACAAAAGACGCGGGACGCCCTATTACCGTCAGGAATCGGAAGAAATAAAAAGAATAAAAAAGGCCGCCGATGAATCAGAAGAGAAAATAATCCGCACCCGCTCCGAAGCGCGGGCAGGAGGGAGAGAAGAAAAATACCGCAAAGAAATGGTGCCAGGCACCGATCCGAAAGCAGAAATGGTGCCAGGCACCGATCCGGGGACAGGCACAATGCGCCGCTCCGAAGCGCGGAGTCAAGTTTTGGGAGGGCAAAATCCGAAAATTATGGATTTATTGGCGAAGGAGCCGGCTCGGCTTAATGACATACCCATAGCGGCCCTGAAGATAGAAGAGGATGTCGACGCCCCGTGGCGCGAAGCGGTTGAAACTTTTATTGCAAAAAACATTCCAACGAGGACCACTTCGGCGAACCGGAAGGATCTTGAAGATAAATTGCGCATTCAATTTCGCGGCGGGCAATACGCAATGATCGGATTTAAAAAGGACGGATTCAATAGACGGAATTTTGAAATTTTTCAGAACCTTTCTCAGACTCCCGGCAATTGGAAATACGGGAAGGTCAAAACCGCTGTTTTAGAGGATGGCTTGCCCTTTCTCTACATTCCTATCACGCCGGAAACAACCGTGGCGGAATTCAGTTCTTTCGCCAATGAAATCGCCCAAAAATTCGAATCCCAGCCCCGCTCCGAAGCGCGAGCGAGCCGTGAATGGAAAGATTTTTCTTATCACCTCGAACGGTTAAAATCGGCAGAGCCGGAAAAAAAGCTGGCGGCCTTGCAAACCCTTTATCGTCAGTTGATTCTGATGCCCTTTTTTGACCAGACGCCGAAAATTATAGACGCTCTTCTGGCCCAATTCCCGGAGATTTCCGATCCCGGCCGATGGGAGAAACCTTCTTTTGATCCTGCTTTGCGTTCATGGCTTGTGGCTGTTTTAACGCTTACCGCCTGGGACCGTGAAGTTGTACGCGACCGTTTTCTTCAAATTCTCCAGAACCATCATTCGGAAGACGGGCATGTCCTTTTTTCGTGGATAAATGAGTCGAAATATTTGATCCAGCGTTTTTCAACCTCTTCCGATCCGGCGGAAAGGAAAATTCTGGAGCCTCGTATTTCTCAAATCAGACCCTGGATGGCAAAGCAAGCCGACAGCCTGCTTCCGCTGCTTTCCAGCACGGACCCTTGGATTGTGGTATCGACCCTAGATCTGCTGCTCGAACTTTTGGGCTACCCGAATGAGTGGGACCTTCAAAAGCGGGGGGCCATTTATGTGACCAAAAATCAGCTCAAGAAGCGGGTCTGGCTGGATTCCTTGCAGCCGCTCATGAAAAGTCATCCCCATCCGTCGGTCCGGTTATCCGCGGCCCAGATTCTCCGGGTTTTGAATCAAAAGATTGATCCCAAGTTTGAGGATCTCTTTACCCGGCTTGAAGAAAGCCGGGGCACTTCCCGTCATACAGAAATTGCCATGGAGACGATTAAAGAAATGAGGGGACAGCACTACGAGACAAAACTTGCGCCCGGTGAAATGGCGGAGCTTTATCGCCAAATCCGTGAAGAAGGCGATTTGCCCGCGAATGTTTTGGGAGAACTTCTGGACGAAGGCAAAAAAATGATTTTTATCAACCCCGCGGAAGGCATGATTCCTCAAGGGATTAGCGAAGGGCTTGCGGAGGATATTGTCAGCCTGGCGGAAAGGCCGGAGAATGCGCTCACTCATTTTGCCCTGCCGATCCCGCCAAGCCAAAAACAAAATCTGGAACAGGCATTAGACCGGACGAAACAGCATGGGCCTTTAGGCCGGTTTATGGTAAATCCGGAATTCCTGAAAATTCTGGATATGCGCATGCCCTACTTTATGGACCGAGGAAAATTTTTCGAATTGCTGGAGAAACTCCGGTCCCGGAAAGTCGAATTTGTCCTTTATGGAGCGGAATCCGGGCTGACAGGCGAAAATATGTTTGATAGCCAGCGTGCCAATCTTTTGAAATTTTTTCGTGAAAACCCGGCGGCAAGGACACTTGTTTTCGGCACTTTTACGACCGGGCAGATGTTTTCCCGGACGGATTTAACCTCCGGCCGGAACCAGACGCATCCTTCGCTTGTAAAAGCTCTTTCCGAGGCAGGCTTGAAACAGGCGGACATCACTTCGGTTTCAGCATTTGAAACTAACGAGATGGACTGGCTTACCAATTCCGATTTGTATAAACTTTATAATCTCGGCGATTTTCTCAACCGGTATCAGATCAATTCCAGTTTTGCCCTCAAACTTAAGCAGGGCGAAGTGCCGCTGAGCATTTTGCTCTTTGCCCCGGAATTCCGGGAGCTCTATGGACAGGCTTGGGACGCCGTGATTTTCTACACGAAAGACCATCGAAAGGACCGCGATTTTTTTATTCGTCCCGAAGCGTCACGCCCCAAGGGGCTTGAGGCACCTTCAAAATCCCTTCTTGCCACCCGCTCCGAAGTTCGGGCAGAGTTTTTTCCTATAACCCTTAACCGGCGCAATATAAAAACAAAGTCGAAGGGACAAGTGCCTGTCATCCTGGGTGAAATCGAAAACTATAAGCTGGTGCGCCGCTACCGGCCGGACCGTACGTTTTCTATAGCCGCAGAACAAACGCCGCCTGCGGAGAAAAACTCGATTCTCATCGACAATTTCCGCCATCCGGATCGGCCCGATGATTCCTCGGATATCGGGCAGTTCAAGGCTTCCTGGAGCAAAAAGACCAAGACGCTGGACGAAGTGGATTTACAGATGGATGAGGAATGGCAGGAGCAGGGACTGATGAGTTCTCTGTGGGGAAATGAAATCCGTCGTTTTGTCGCGGAACGGCCGGGAATGAAAGTGACGGGGCAAATCGGCAGTCTTGAAACACTCGCGGCGCTCACCGACCGGCTCATTCAAAAAAATCTGCCTTTACCGGAGGGTATTTTGACGGCCATAAAAGACACGGTGAAAGCCTATCAACAATTCAAGGGGCAGTTACCGCATGACATTCATCTTCATTCTACAAAGTTATTTACCGAGTTTCTCACGCATACTCTATTGATGCCAGGGACGCCTGCTTTTAGTGAAGAAGAAATCGCGCAGACTTTGTTAGGGAAACTTTGGGGGAAGGCCGGGCTTAAAAATTTGAAAATTCAGGTCCTGCCCGTTGCTCCCAGCCCGGATCATCAGCAAAAACCGGCGGTGGGCATTCTTCTGTCGGGTGAAAATTCATCGCCTGCCCCCCTTCAGTTAACTCCGGCGAAAGTAGAAGAGATACTGATGCCGCTGCTTCCCTCAAAAGTCACGAGCCAGCGCGCATTCACTAAAAACCGGCAGCAGATTTTTAAAGATCTTGCCGCTCAAAGTGAAATCACGGTGAACAATGTCCGAAAAGTATTTAATATGGCCGGCGTGAAGGGTGTCCCGGTCGAGCAACTAGTCACCGCGCTTCAAAAAGCATCTTCCCGTTCCGAGGTGCGCGCCGGAAGGACAACTCAACAAAAAGAACGTTTGAAAATAAAGCGGATTGAGAAGTTGTCGATTCCGGCCGGAGTGTTTCTGGATGCGGCGGAGCTGGCGCAGTTGTCCGCAAAACAAGTGGATCAGCATCTCGATGAAATTTTGGCGCTTGTTGAAAAGCATTCCGGGTTCGATGTTTATATTGATCGTACGGATCGTTACCCGGTTTACAATCTCCCGATTCCCAAGCTCCAGAAGCTGCTCAATGAATATCCCAACAGAGTTCACCTTGGTATGCATGACCGGGCCAATTTGAACAAGAAAAAAGTTTTACTGCAGGTCTCGTTTTTTCAAGGGAGAGGAACGGCGGCGGATACGCACAAAGCCATAGGAAAACTCAAAGAGAAATATCAAATTCGGGAAGAAATATTCCCCCTGGAATATACCGGTCCCGGAGCTTTGAAATCTTTTCTGGATTTAGCGGAGTCTCTGAAACCGACCGAATTGCTTCGAAAGGTCAGCGAGATTTTCGCGACGATCGGCGCCAATGGCCGCTGGCGGATGGCCGAAAGTTTTGTCAGTGCGGTTTGGGCCAGAATGCGGGCTGCTTATGTTGTTGCGTGGTCAGCATAGCAAAAGCGTAGATGTCTTATTTTATGGTATAATTTTAAACAGAGTACACAGAAAGGAGTATTGGTATGACTATCAGAGATATTGAACATGCAATAACGAAATTGCCCACAAGAGAATTAGCGACATTCCGAGCCTGGTTCCATAAATTTGATGCGAATACTTGGGATAAACGATTTGAACAAGATGTTAAAACCGGGAAGCTTGATACTGTCGCGGATAATGCGATTGAGGATTATAAAAAAGGCCATTGCCGGGAAATATGAAGCATTTTGCAAGTCCAGCCTTTTGGAAGTGTTACGACAGGCTGTCAAAGGAAACCCGGGTTTTAGCAGATCAGAAGTTTGATTTACTCAAAACAAACCCGCAGCATCCATCCCTTCATTTCAAAAAAGTTGGAAAATACAGGTCAGTAAGAGTCAGCATAAAACACCGGGCTTTGGCAGTTGAGTCCGAGGGTAATCTGATATGGTTTTGGATTGGAACGCACGCCGAGTACGATGAGTTATTAAAGTAATTTTCAATATAACGAGCCCTCACCCTAGCCCTCTCCCCGAGGGGGAGAGGGGAAAAAGGCCAAGCTAAGTAAGACCGTCAAGCGGCATTGCGGCGTTTCAGGAAAGGCCAGCGGCGGGAGCGGGTGGTTTCGGGCTGGAAGAATTTCTTTAGATCTCCGTAGCGTGACTTCGCATCTTCGTATCCCAGGTCGATCATTTCGCGGATGAAATTTTCATGGAACATGAAGCGGGTGCCGCGGCGGCCGGTTTGGCCGTTTTCATCCATCCGGCCGGTGACCGTGCGAATGCGCTTGGACGGATAGAGCAGGAAAACCTCAATCGGATTGTAGTGGCCCGGCCGGGATTCCTCGTGAAAAAGAGGCTGCGGCCGGGCATCTTTTTTTTCTTTCCGCTCGCGCCGGGAAAGCGCGCGATGAAAACGGTTGAAAGCCTCGATCTCAACCGCCTCTTCCCGGGCGGCATCATGGCTCAGGCGGTTGAGCAGCATGCCGACAACGCTCGATAAACGCGGAAGAAATCCCGGACGGTAATTTGGGAGTGCTGCCGGCAAAGGTTTGTCGGTCGCGATAGTGAGAATCCTGGAAGCTCCCATGATCACGGCCGCGCTAAGCGGTTTTGAAAGACTGACCGAACCATCGAGATAATAATGATCGCCGATTTTGACCGGCGGCAGAAAAATGGGAACGCTGCAGCTAGCCGTCAGGTGTTGCTTGTCGAGTTTATCCAGCATGCCTTGCGAATGAAACAAATTCCAGGCAGTGGCGGCGGGCCCTTCCTGAAACCAGCAAGCCCTTCCGGAAAGCAGTTCGGTTGCGGCAATGGCCAGGCCATGGGTCGATTTTGCGGCAAGGGATTTTTCCAGGCTTTCGCGCTTGAATCCTTCTTCGATAATTTTTTGCATGGGTCCGGGGTCCAGGATCGACCAACTCCGGTTAAAATGCTGCCGCTCTGCCCTCCACTGGGCATAAAGGGCTTTCAGCACATTTTTGAGAATACTTCCATAATAAGAGGGCACGTGAAACCCCATCCAGAGTTCTTCGAGCCGGAGGCGCTTTTTGAAGGCATCACAGGATTCGGCCGCGTAAAAAGTGGTGTTCAGGGCGCCGCAGGAAGAACCGGCAAAAATCTGGAAAGGACTTTGGGAGCCGTTTGAGAATTTTTCGTGAATGAATTTGAGGGCGCCCGCTTGATAGGCTCCGTGGGCACCCCCTCCCGTACAGACCAAACCGAAAAGTGGATTTGTTTTCATCTGGTCAAAGTATAGCATGATGCATTATAATTTTGAATGCTTCAGCCTAAACTTTTTACCACCCTCAAAACCTACTCTCCGAACCAGTTTTTTCAAGACCTGCTTGCCGGCATCGTCGTGGGAATTGTCGCGGTGCCTCTCGCCATTGCTTTTGCCATTGCTTCCGGGGTTTCGCCGGACCGCGGACTGATCACCGCCATTGTAGCCGGGTTCCTGATTTCCGCCCTTGGCGGAAGCCGCGTTCAAATCGGGGGACCGACGGGTGCCTTTGTGGTGATTGTTTACGGGATCGTTCAGCATTACGGCATCGAAGGCCTGATCGCGGCGACATTCATGGCGGGCATTCTTTTAATGATCCTGGGGCTGGCGGGCTTTGGGACGGTCATCAAATTTGTTCCCCATCCGGTGACCGTGGGTTTTACAAGCGGCATTGCCGTCATTATTTTTTCATCCCAGATCAAAGATTTTTTTGGTCTTCAGATGAAATCCGTTCCAGCTGATTTTATCGAGAAAATCGCCGCCATTTCAAAGCATTTGCCGACCTTGAGCCCTTATGCGCTGGTGATTGCGATGGGAACTGTCCTGATTTTGGCTTTTTGGCCGCGCATTTCACGCAAGATTCCGGGTTCGGTGGTCGCGCTTTTACTTTCCGTTTTCCTGGTACAATTTTTTCATTGGCCGGTGGAAACGATCGGTTCGCGGTTTGGAGAATTGCCCACCGCGCTCCCCAGGCCGGTTTTCCCTCATATGGATTTCGGAATGATCAAAAATCTGATTCAACCCGCGCTTGCCATTACTTTTTTGGGCGCGATTGAGTCTCTCCTTTCGGCGGTGGTGGCCGACGGGATGATCGGCGGCAGCCACCGGTCCAACATGGAACTGGTGGCCCAGGGGATCGCTAATGTGGCATCGTCTCTTTTCGGCGGAATCCCGGCAACGGGCGCGATTGCGCGAACGGCAACCAATATTAAAAACGGCGGGCGGACTCCGGTGGCCGGCATCGTTCACGCGTTTACCGTTCTTTTGATTGTTTTGTGCCTGGGGAAATGGGTGAAGCTGATTCCTCTGGCCTGCCTTGCCGGTATTCTGGTGGTTGTTTCCTATCATATGAGCGAATGGCGCTCTTTTATTGCGGTCGTGCGCGGCCTCCCGGGCAGTGCCGTGGTACTGCTTGTCACTTTTGCCGTCACGGTTTTATTTGATCTTACCGTGGCCATCGAAATCGGGATGATTCTTTCCGTTTTTATTTTTATGCACCGGATGTCGAAGGCAACGAAAGTAAGACTTGTTGAGGGAACGGTGGAAAAGGAAGAATTTTCCGACCTGGATAAAGTCAAAGTTCCCAAGGGCGTTGAAGTTTACGAAATCAATGGCCCGCTCTTTTTTGGGGTGGCGCATGAATTTGAGGAGGCGGTCCGGGCGGTCGCCCAAATGCCGAAGATCAGAATCCTCCGGCTCCGGCATGTGCCGATGATTGACACTACAGGGCTTGAGGCTTTGAAAGAATTTCATGAAAAATGCCGTAAAAGCCATATAGAACTTTTTCTTTCGGGGGTACAGCCGCAACCCTTGCGAGCCATGAAACAATGCGGGCTTTACGAAAAGTTTGGGCCCGCGAATTTTTTTGAGACGATTGAAGACGCTCTGGAAGTGGCTGCAGGGAGACTGAAAAATGACGGATGAACAGGGCAAGGAGCTTCAAAACCTGGGATTACAGAACCTGGGAACGATTCATTGGAACCTGACGACGCCACGGCTTTATGAAGAAGCCATCCGGCGTCATGAAGGCGTGTTGAGCCATCGGGGGCCGTTTGTTATCAATACTGCTCCTTATACCGGCCGGTTGCCAAAAGATAAGTATATTGTTCACGATCCCTCGAGTGCCGAAAAAATCAGTTGGGGAAAGATCAATCAGCCTTTTGAGCCGGCGCGTTTTGAGGCTCTGCGCAAGCGTATCGGCACCTATTTGCAGGGAAAGAATGTTTTCGTGCAGGACTGCTATGCCGGAGCCGACGAACGTTATCGCGTTCCGATCCGTGTGATTTCGCAGCGCGCGACGGGCGCGTTTTTTGCGCGAAAGATGTTTATCCGTGACAATCCGCCGGCCAGCCCGGCTGCCCACAAGCCGGTTTTTACGGTCCTTCATGTTCCTGATTTTCATTCGGAGCCCGCGATTGACGGTACCCGTTCCGATGCTTTTATCATCCTTGATTTCAGCCAAGGCCTCGTTTTGATCGGCGGCACGGGCTATTGCGGTGAAATCAAAAAATCCATTTTTACGGTCATGAATTATCTGATGCCCCAGCGGGGGATTATGGCCATGCACTGCTCCGCCAATTACGGCAAAGACGAAAGCGACAGCGCTATTTTTTTCGGGCTTTCCGGCACGGGCAAGACCACGCTTTCCGCGTCTCCGGAGCGCACGCTTGTCGGCGATGATGAGCATGGCTGGAGCGATGACGGTGTTTTTAATTTCGAGGGCGGCTGTTATGCCAAGATGATCCGGCTTTCCAAAGAGGGTGAGCCGGAAATCTATGAAACCACGCGCCGTTTTGGAACGCTTCTTGAAAATGTCGTAATCGATCCGCTTTCCTGCCAGATCAATCTGGATGATGAATCGATTACTGAAAATACCCGCGGTTCCTATCCGGTTTCCTTTATTGCGAACATGACATTAAAGGGAAAGGGCGGGCATCCCAAAAATATTATTTTGCTCACCTGTGATGCCTTTGGCGTGCTGCCCCCGGTTTCTCATTTATCCACGGAGCAGGCGCTTTATCATTTTTTGTCCGGTTACACCGCGAAAGTGGCGGGAACGGAATCCGGCATTGTGGAGCCCCAGGCTACCTTCAGTCCCTGTTTTGGGGGCCCTTTTATGCCTCTGCCGCCCGCCGTTTATGCCCATCTATTGAAGCAGAAAATTGAAAAGCACAAGGCCGATGTATGGTTGATCAATACCGGCTGGAGCGGCGGCCCCTATGGGGAAGGCCAGCGGATCAAGCTGGGTCTGACACGCGCGATGGTCCAGGATGTTCTCAATGGAAGCCTCAAAAAGACCCCCATGAAAAAAGACCCTGTATTCGGGTTCGACGTGCCTTTGGCCTGCCCGGGAGTTCCTGCAGGGATTCTGGAACCCAGGAAAACCTGGAAAGACCCCGCAGCCTATGACAAAAAGGCCCGCCAGCTTGCGGAAATGTTCCAAAATAATTTTCATGAAATCGCCCCTGACGCCGCCCCCGAAATCCGGTCTGCCGGCCCGAAAATTTGACCTATTTTTTAGTTGTTTTTAGTGCCCGGGAGGAATAGACTAAAGTTAGACAGCAGCCGGTAAAGGGGGGTGATATCAATGAGTACCTTCGCGAAAGCCGGATTTCTTCTCGTTTCAGCGTTCATGCTGATGGCAGAAACCCCCAGAAAAACCTCAAGCGATTTTTTCATGGAGAGCTATTCCTCGGGATATCGGGCCGCGGAATACCGCGCGCAGTATGAGAAATGCGGACCGCATCATGATTGTATTAATGTCACGGCCGGAGAAACCAGAGAGAGGTTTCCCTTCATGGGCATTCCAATGGGACAGTGAACGGGAAGATAAACTTTTCAACCTTTTAGGGAATCGCATGAAAATCTTTCGGATTTTTTTCTATCTAGTTTCTTTTTTTCTTCTGACATTCCCTTTGTATGCTGCCGATAAAAACGCTTCGTCTGGAACCGCTGTGCAAAGCGCACCTGTTTCTTTCGGCGATGCGGACCAGGACAATGCCGAGCCTTATGCCGAACTTGAAAAAATGAGCCGTGATCTTAACCGCATCCTGCAAGCCGGTCTCGCGCAGGCGGGGCGAAGCATTGATTGGGCTCAATCCCGCGGCGGAGTTTTTAATCCCCGGCTGGATATGATTGAGGAAAAAGGCCGTTATCTTTTGAAAGCGGATGTGCCCGGAATCGACAAAAATAAACTCGACCTTCAGGTCACCGACAAAACCTTGACCATCGCCGGCGAGCGCAGCATTGAAGAGAAAACCGAAGATGCCCAAACCGGCGTTTACCGCCAGGAGCGCAGTTTTGGTCATTTCCAGAGGACGATCCAGCTTCCGGATAATGTGCAAAAAGACAAAATTTCTGCGAAGTATGACTTGGGCGTGCTCACGATTGAGCTGCCGAAAATCACTCCCTCGACGCCCGCCCCGAATCGCAGCCGCAAGATTCAAGTTGTTTAATGCTCCAGGCCTTTGTAGTGGTTCTTCGGGAAGGGTTTGAATCATTTTTAATGGTGGCGATTACGGTTTCCTACCTGCGAAAAACAAATCGTCTTAAACTGATCCCCGCGGTTTACTGGGGGATTCTCGGCTCTCTTCTTGCGAGCGGTGGATTGGGCTATTTGCTTTTGCATGGCGCTTTTCGCCAGTCTTTATGGGAAGGAATTTTCGGCATTGTTTCCGCGGTGCTGGTGACGTGGTTCGTGGTTCATATGTGGCGCACTGCTCCGAAGCTAAAAAAAGAAATGGAAAACCGTTTGAGCGCCGCAACCGAAGGAAAGCCCACGAAGCGGGCTTTTTTCGGTGTTTTGCTTTTTACCCTTTTCATGATTTCGCGGGAGGGAATGGAAACCGCGCTGCTTTTGCTTCAAATCCATGAGTCGCGGATCGTGACCGGAATTTCTCTCGGGATTCTCGCGGCCGGCGCCATGGCCTTTTTGTGGGCGCGTTTCGGGCATCTGATCAATCTCAAACTTTTTTTTCAGGTGACGGCGATTTTTCTTCTTTTATTCGTGCTTCAAATCATGATTTATTCTTTTCATGAATTCACCGAAGCGGGGATCTTTCCGCACAGCGAGGCCTTGCATACGGCCACCGAGCCGTTTTCATCCGAGGGCCTTTATGGAAAATGGTTTTCGTTAGTGATGGTTGCCGGCTGCGGGCTTTGGCTGGTGGGCGCCTGGCTGTTCGAGCGTTTTAACAATCCGAAATCTTTAAGTTAAGCTCGTTTCCTGCGTTGAATCGACGGGCGCCGGTGAATCCTGGGGATTGGCGGGCGCGTTCTTATTCAGCCGTTTGTTTCTCTTCTCTTCGCTTTTTTTCTTCCGGGCTTCTTCTTTTCTCATCTTATCGCGTCTGAAATTTTGTCTCATGGGCCCCTTTTCTGAAATGTGAATGATTCACAGATAATTAAAAACTCAAGTGGCGTAGTTTATCATAATACGGTAGATTTATGACACTATGTTATTTCCAATCTCTCAAAAGAAGAATGATGACCTTCAGCGTGCCATGGAACGGCTGGGTATCCGGGAGGTGGATCTCGAGGAGTCCTTTGTCCGCTCGGGTGGCCCCGGCGGCCAGAACGTCAATAAAGTTTCGACCTGTGTTGTCATCAAGCACCTGCCAACTGGCCTCGTGGTCAAATGCCAAAAAGAGCGCTCCCAGGCCGCGAACCGGTATTTCGCCCGCCGCATTCTTGTCGAAAGGCTGGACGCCCAAATTCACGGCCGCCAAAGCGAAGAAGCCAAGCGTATTTCTAAAATCAAACGCCAAAAACGCAAGCGCTCGAAACGCGCCAAAGACAAAATGCTCCAGTCCAAACACGCTCACGGCGAAAAGAAACAGCTCCGGCGGCGAGTAGGCGGGGACCATGAATTGTAGAGCAGTTCTTGTGCTGATGCGGAAGGGAATGTACAATGACCCTTTTATATGTCATTCCCGCATGTTTTTAGGCGGGAATCCACGAGTTACAGATCCCCGACAAAAACATTCGGGGATGACAAATATTTATCAGGTGATCCATGTCGGAAATTCTTAAATTAAAGAGTCCCGCGGAGTTTATCGGCAAGCAGGGTGAAGGTGTTATCAGTTTTGGTTCGGGTCAGCCCGATCTTCCGCCGCCCGCCGAAGTTTTTACGGGCCTTAAAATCCGTGAGGATTTACGCTATGGCCTTATTCAGGGTGAGCTGAAACTAAGGGAATCCCTCGCCAAAGAATACCCCAATTCCACTGCCGAAAACTTTGTCATTACCAACGGAGCGTCTGAAGCCCTCGACCTTATTTTCAGGAGCTGGGGAAAAGGCCAAAAGGTTCTTCTTCCGAGGCCCTACTATTATTCCTATCTTCCTATTGTCGAGATGGCTGGCATGGTCCCGGTTTTCACCGACCTCGTCAAAGGCCGCATTGACCTTGCCGACTTCCATAAAAAGATCAAAGACTGCAAAGCCATCCTCATCAATTCGCCTTCGAATCCCACAGGCCGAGTCGAAGAAATCGAAACCCTGAAGGAAATCGAAAAGGTCACCGCCAAACTTGGCGTGTATGTGGTTTCGGACGAAGTCTACAAAGATTTGATCTACGAGCGGGAAAATTACCACATCAACGGCAATCACGTGATCACCGTGAATTCTTTTTCGAAGACCTACTGCATGTGCGGCGTGCGCGTGGGCTATCTCTGGAGCGCCGACAAAAAAATCGTGGAAGATGTTTGCGAAATGAAAACCCATACTTCGATGAATACAAACCTGGTGGGCCAGGACATGGCGCTTGCCGCCACGAAAGTCCCCAAAGACTACGCCCGCAAACAACTCGAAATCTGGCGCGAACGCCGCGACTTCATTTATAAGGGCCTGACCGAGCTCGGCTTCGACCTCTGGAAACCTGAAGGCGCCTTCTACGTCCTCCCCAAATGCAAAAACCCCCGGGAGTTCGTCTCCACCCTCTACCGTGATTTCAAAGTCATCACCTATCTCGGCGAGTGGTTCGGCGCCCCCGACCGCATCCGCCTTAGTTACGCCCTCGACATCAAACAAATCGAAGAAGGCCTGGGCCGCATCAAATCCGCTATGCGAAAAGTGAAGGTCCTGTAATTTGAGCGCTTCCCGCCATGCTTGAATTCTTAAAACGTTTTTTCTGGATCATCCTTTTTGTCGTCCTGCTCAATATCGGAGTTTCCATTTGGATCCTGGTGCATGACCTTCAGACCCGGTTTCCCAGCCTGGATTTTTCTAAAGCGCAATTTGGCGTGGCTTCGTGGTACAGCAAAACCGATAAAAATATCAATAAACGCACGGCGAATGGCGAGATATTCGACGACCGGAAAATGACTTGCGCCTCCTGGGATTATCCTTTTGGGAAAAAAGTCGTGGTCATCAACTCGCTGAATGGAAAGTGGGTGGTTTGCCGGGTGAATGACCGAGGCCCTCACAAACGGCTGGGCCGGAAAATCGATCTCACTCGCGCGGCATTTAAAAAAATCGCGAATCCCGACCGTGGGCTGATTTATGCCACGATCGTTCCCGGAGGAAAAAAAAATCCGAAATCAAATAAAAGTTGATTTTTTTGAATAGAATCCGATATTATCTTTAATGCTTTCATGCCCCAAACGATTCTCTTTTGCTTTCCGTCTATTCATTGCCTGCCTGCTTGCCTTTTTTGTCTCGACCGGATATTTGAAAGACCTCCTGGCTGATCCTCAAAGCGCGGCCAAGGCGGGACTCGTTTCGAGGGACCTCGAAAAAAAAGAAACGCCGGGCTCTTACCGCAAGGACGTTCCTTTTATTGCTCCGGAGGAAGAGGGGGCTGAGGCCAAGGCTCTTCCTGGCGGGGACCAGAAAATTTTCCTCAAGGACATTCATTTTAAAGGCAATGCCTCGATTTCTAACAAAAAGCTTCAGCGTATTGTCCGGCCTTATTTGAACCGGGAACATACCCTTACCGAAATCCGAAATCTTGCGAAAACCGTCCAGAATTATTACCGCTCGAAAGGATATTTTTTGGCGCGGGTCTATGTGCCGCCCCAGGACATTCACGACGATGTTCTGGAGATGGTGGTTTCAGAAGGGGAATTGGGCAAACTCATTGTCCGGAATAACAAGCGTTACTCAGAATCTTACATCCGTCGCCATTTCAACAGCCTGATTAAAAAGAAAACCATCAAATACGACCGCCTCCTCCGGCCCATGATGCTTCTTAATGAAACACCTTCGCTTCAGGTCGGGGCATCGTTGAGCAAAGGAGAAAAGCCCGGCACTACGGATATTACGCTGGATCTCAAGGAGAAATTGCCGATACGCGGTTATTTTAATTATGACAATACGGGGTCCGATTTTGTTTCGAAACACCGGGTGGGATCTTCCCTTGAAATGGACAGCCTTCTTTTGCAGGGAGACCGCAGTTCCTTTTCATTCGTCGGGGGAAGCCCTGTGGCGAATTTGAGATTCGGCGCCGCGAATTATTCGGCGCTACTCACGCCTTACGGCACCCGGGCGGAATTCGGTTACAGTTACTCGAAGTTCAAGGCGGCCCGGGAATTGCGCGACCTGATGATCGAAGGAACGTCTCAGATTTTTCATGTAGGCCTGACCCAGGCCCTGATTCGTAGCCGCGCCACCAATGCGGATGCTGGGATTTCATTCGATTACAAACAAATCAAAAATTACACACTCAAGGTCCGCACCTCGGATGATGAACTTCGCGTTCTCAATTTCAATCTCAATATGGATCATGTGGATTCTTTTCGCGGGCGCACTTATTTTAACAATATTCTTTCCATCGCGATGGCCGGAATCATGGGCGCCACCCCGCGCGATTCTATCAATGCCAGCCGTGCAGGGGCCGGCAGCGACTACACGCTTTATCAAGCGGACCTCAAACGTGTGCAGGAGCTTTTATTCGGTTCTTATTTAATCGCAAGACTACGGACCCAGGTTTCTTCCAAGCCGCTGCCTGCGTCCGAACAAATGGTCATCGGCGGCGCGGATACGGTCCGTGGCTTTGCCCAAGGGGAACATTTGGGAGACCAGGGCTATATTATTAATCTCGAGGGGCGCGTCCCGCCTCCGCTGATCGGGAAAATTATGATTCCTTATTTGAAACAATCCATCAAGGATACGCTGCAATTCGCCGCATTTCTGGACAATGGAAGCACCTTTCGCAAAAGAATATCCTCCGGCGAAACCAAAGCCAATACGATCACAGGATACGGAACGGGTTTGAGAGTTTTTTTGCCTCATGACATTAATCTCAGCCTGGATTGGGGTTTTCCCTTGAGTGGAAATGAATCCTCGACCGGGAGATCTTCTGTATTTTATTTCAAGCTGGCTGCGCGTTTTTTGTAAGCATTCGTTTCTTTTCCCTCCCAAAAGCCTCTTTTAATCCTATTCTTTAATCCTTAACCCATTTAATTTAAATGGGTTAG
>CAYGIT010000048.1:6696-16750 GCA_964349955.1 uncultured bacterium | reverse complement strand
CTAAAAAGTACTTATCTATGGGCATATACCACCGCATACAGTTCTCGTCATTGCGAGCGATGCGAAGCAATCTGCTTTAAAAACCAGATTGCTTCGTCGCCTCAGGCTCCTCGCAATGACGGTACGACACCACTGAATCAAGTGGTAGGCACCCCCCCCCAGCCTTCTCCCTGCAGAGGGAGAGGAGAAATGCTCATCGCAACAGAACCTAAGAGTAAATGGAACAAGAACTACGTTTGATTTTTTAACTGATCGAGAGAATAAAAGGTGTCGCGCCAACGAACGCCGCCAGCACGGAGAATCAAGAAGGCGGAGCGCCAGAGGATGAAAAGGAGCAAAAGGCTGGCGAAGGGATGGGTCCAAAAGAGGCGCCAATCTCCGGACATTTTGCGGCAGGCGGCTAGGGAAATCAGAAGCAGGCATAAAAGAGTCCCGAGATTGAAATAAAAGGCCGGGCCATGCGTCAAGAAAAGGAAAAAAAACGGCAGAATATCCAGGGCCATAATGGCAAGTGTTGCGGCAAGCAAAGTAAAAACACTGTAGCCCATTCCCGCGAAGGCATTTTTCTCCAGGCTCTTGACGACACCTCCCGCATTGGCGACCCAGGGTACCGAAATGAAATCGATGCCTGACATGACTCGCTGGCGGAGGCCATTTTCTTTGACAAGTCGGCCGAGCGTCACATCGTCAACGACCTCAAGCGCAAGCCTTTGATGTGTCCCTATTTTTTCGTAGGCGCTGCGGCGAATCATATTGAATGCGCCGATGCCCATATGCGCCAAAGATTTTGGGTTCGAGGCCTGCCAGGGGCGGAAGCGGCGGAAAAGGGCGAGGCCAAAAACCTGGGTGAAAGCTCTTTCAACAAAGCCTCCGGTCAAGAGCTTAGGGAAAAGCACAAGATGGTCGCAAAATGGATTCCCGCGTTCGCGGGAATGACAAAGGATAGCCATCGCGGCTTTCAAGGTTCCGGGTAAAAATAAAACATCAGCATCCGTAAAGACCAGATACTCCCCCGTTGAAATGAGATACCCCTGATAAAGGGCATGCGTTTTACCAAGCCAATGAGGCGGGAGCTCCTGGATGTTGAGAATCTTTAAGCGACTGTCGTGAGAAAATGATTGAAGAATGGAAAGCGTTTTATCCTCGGAGCGGTCATTGACCGCAATCACTTCGAAATCCGGATAGTCTTGCGAAAGAAGCATTCGCAGTGTTTCGCCTACGCTTGCGGCTTCATTACGCGCGGCAAAAACAACACTGATTTTGGGGGCCTTGTCATCCCCGAATGTTTTTGTCGGGGATCTATGCACTAGTGGATTCCCGCCTAAGATCGTGCGGGAATGACAGGATAGAAAAGGAAGCTTGAGGAGGACGCCGGAAACAAGATCGATGGTTTGAAGAAGCCAGACAAGAAAAACAAGGGAGGAAAACCAGAAAATAAAAGGTCCGGACATGCCTCAGCCTTTGGCGCTAAGGCGATTTCTTGCGGCTTCAATTGCTTTATGAAGTTTTTGCACCAAAAGTTTTCTGGGTGGAAGCTGAGTCAAATACTCCGCAACACGAATGCCGCTCTTCCCCATTTCCATGAGCTCAATTTGTTCGTCTGACTTGCCCGCACAAAGAATGATGCCAAGGGGATGTTCTTCATCGGGTTTGCGTTCATACTTATCGAGCCAACGGAGATAAAGCTCCATTTGGCCTTTGTGTTCCGGTTTGAATTTTTCGAACTTGAGTTCAATAGCGACAAGGCGTTTTAAATCACGGTGATAAAATAAAAGATCTATGTAGAAATCATCGTTCCCAACCGTGATACGTTTTTGGCGCGCCATGAATGAAAAACCGGAACCGAACTCCATGATAAACAATTCCAGCTCACGAATAATAGCAGCTTCAAGGTCTTTTTCGTGGTAAGCGCCTTTAAGTCCGAGAAAATCCAGGAAATACGGGTCTTTAAAGACAAGATCCGGCGAAAGTTTGTCTTCTTCTCGAAGTTTTTCGATTTCCAGCATTGCTAATTTTTCGGGCTTTTTGGAAAGCGCTGTGCGCTCAAAAAGCATCCCGTCTATTTTCTTACGCAGAGTTCGGACACTCCAGCGCTCTACCCGGCACATTTCGGCATAAAAATCCCGCTGAAGCGAGTCTTTGAGAGGGATAATTTCCACAAAATGGCTCCAGCTTAATTGTCGCGACAGCGTCGAGACAATCTTTCTATCTGAAAAAACTTGTGCAAATTGAACCATTCGCCAAAGGCTTTTATCATTAAACCCTTGTCCATATTCCGAGGTCAATTCTCGCGACAGTGTCGCGAGAATCTGGTTCCCATACTCTGCCCGCTTCTCTTTGAGGATTTCTTGATGTATCCTTCGGCCAATTTGCCAATAAAGCAGGGTAAGCCCCATGTTAACGGTCGTAGCAACAGCAGATTTAGTTTGATCGATCATTTGGCGAATATCGCCAAGCAGAGGGGTGAGCTGCTTTGAAGTGTTTTTTTGAGCACTAGTCAATTTAGGCATGTATTTTTTCGGACACGTGGCCTTTGTTGGCCTTTATACTTTGGCGGATCTTTGATAGCGGCCCATGAGTTCGGCCTGGGCAACAATATGACCTTTCATTGCTTCGTTCACGGCCTGGACCGAAACCCCGGGCTCAAGATGTAGGGCGGTATCCAGCGCATAAAGCCTGAAAAAATAGCGATGCGCTCCCTGGGGAGGGCAAGGGCCCCCATAGCCGTTTTTTTTGAAATCGTTGCGGCCATGAATTTCACCGTTGGCAAGACGGTCAATCGGGGGAAGACCTTCGGGCAGGTTATTGATGGTAGGCGGCAAGTCAAAAATCACCCAATGTGTCCAACCTCCCTTTGGCCTGTCGGGGTCATCGGCGATCAACGCAAAACTTTGGGTCCCGGCGGGGATTGCTCTCCATTCGAGCGGCGGAGAAACATTTTCCGCATCACAAGTGTATTTGCGCGGGATACTTTCCCCTTCTTTGAAAGCCGGGCTTGTGAGTTGGAGATCAGCGGCATGCAGAGGCACTGAAAACAAAAAAGAGAAAAAGCCAAGCAGGAATACTCTTTTCATTTTTTGTCCTTTTTGTCGGAGGAATCCTTCGCCGGAGCCGGCGAATCTTTCTTGGAGGCATCGGTGTAAGATTTGGAACGATAATCGGTTTGATAAAAGCCGCTGCCCTTGAAAAGAATTCCGGCGCCGCGGCTGATCAACCGTTTCACTTTATTCTTCCCGCATTTTGGACATTTTTTAACCGCGGGGTCACTCATCGAGTGAAACTTCTCGAATTTATGTTTGCATGCTTCGCAGGCATATTCATAAGTAGGCATTTTGTCTCCTCAAGGATTATACAAAAAAATTAGTTTTTTCCGGCAAGTTTCTTGAGAATTTCCACAAATTCCTTTTTACTCGTTTTTCCGTCTGCCATTTTAATCATGGCCTCAAGAAGCTTTTGCTTTGGGTCGGAGATCGTAATTTGGTTCAGCTCCAGGAAAACGAGAGAGGTCGCCAAAGCGGTTCTTTTATTGCCGTCGACAAAAGGATGATTCTGGCAAAGATGAAAGGCATAGGCTGCCGCCATTTCAAAAAGGGTCTCATGAAGCCATTGGCCTCCGAAGCTGGCTTGGGGTTGAGCCAAAGCGGATTCAAGAAGCTTGATATCGCGAATTCCCAGGCTTCCGCCATAATGTTCGATTTGATTCCGCTGAATATCGAGTGTTTCAGCAAGAGTCAAAAAAACAGGTATTTTCATGGAAAAAGCTACTTTGCCAAGGCGCGCAGTGTTTTACCGTGCTGCTGGTTGATCTTTGACAGGGCGGCTTTAAATGCCCTGGCTCTCTTTTCACTCTGCACCGGCGAAACAATCAAATTCATGCCGTCGGTCGTTATTTCAAGAGGTGTTTCCAGCTGGATATTCAGGAGCTGTAAGATTGGCTTTTCGATGACCAGCGCGAAGCTATTGCCATGGGTTGTGAGCTTTTTAATCATGTTTCCTCCGGTTATACAAATGTATTAACAATGTAGCACCTTTTCGCCTTTTTGTCAAACAGAAGAAATCTGCTACCCAATACGAATCATTTTCTTAAAAGCGGCCTCTTGATGTAATGCCTTCAGATCGGGATCGTTGAGGAGATGTTCAAAATCATCATACCCCAGATCGAGGGCTCGCTTGAGGGTGGCAAGAGCTTCCTTTTTATGGCCTAACAAAGCGCGGCTGCAGGCGAGATTGTAAAAAACAACGGGGTCATCACTGCAAAGAGAGGCGAGGCGTTTGTCGATTTCGAGGCCCTTCCGGTAGAGGCCTTTGCGGGTATAGGCTTCGGCCAGAGGGATCAGGGCTTCAACATAATGAGGGCTGCGCTTGATGATCCCTTCATAGAACTGGATTTCGAAATCAAGAGTGGTGTTTTGATTTTTTCTGTGATCGGCCATACGATTTTCCATTTTTGAAGGATAAACAAACAGATGAAATGAAACGAGGTTCCATGGAAGCTTGCTTGAGGCGCGAAAAGTCATCCTCAACGTCATCGAAGACCAGGAAAAAAAGCGGCTTCAGCAAAGATTCATCACGCCCCATGGCCAGGATAAACCTTTCTTTCCATTCCGGTTTTAAAAACCGCCGGGTTCCCTTTTGCTCGAAGCCTTTTTCGATGAAATCCGGCAGGTCCTGGGGTTTGAGGAAAGCCTCCCCTTTTATTTTTTCTTTCAAAACAAATTCCACAAAAAGAGTGCCCAAGACGGAAAAGAGCGTAATGCCGGAATTTCCTTTGCTCCGTTCCCGCTTCCAGGTTGAATAGGCCTGCGGACAAACGTGATTCAGGCGTTTATGGATTTCAGCGATTTGAAGAACGGCCTGCCGGGTCCTTGAGATTTCATTGAGGGTCCGGAAATCACGAAGGGCGCTTAAATTTTCCGTTGTCGCCGGGTCATGAAATTCCGGGATCGGCAGCAGCAGGCCTTTAAAAATAAATTCGTACGGTGGATTTAGAAATTCGAGAAATATCTCACGCCGGGTGTCCCATTCTTTGCGAATGATGGCAAGAGCTTCTTCCCTCAGGGCCAAAAGTTGCGCCACCGCCCAACGAAAAATAATCTCCAGCCATCTTTCCCGCAGCATGGCTTGCGCTTTGACTAAATCACGTCCGGTCTGGGCTTCGAGGCCGATGCTGACAAAAGAGCGCGCTTTTTCAATCCCCCGGCGGACATGCTCTTCGGAGGAAAAATCGACGCCTTCGGCGGCAATCACTTTATTGGAAAGCCAGGCCAGCTCTTCTTCCAGCCGTTCGCGGTCGCCTGTCGTGTCATCCCGAAAAAGAATCAACACTTCATCCAAGAACAAGCGGTCAGCGGACCAAAGCACGGGATAATTAGGTAAGGGCATTCTCGAATACTTCTCCTGGGAATCGGCAATTGGATTCCCGCTTCCGCGGGAATGACAGGGGGTTTTGCGGGGAAAGGCTTCAAACTCCTCGCGGGTCATGGGGCGGTAAAGCTGATGGGCGGTTTCAAAATCGGGAAAACCGCGTTCAGACAAACGGATTTCCCGGTGATGATAGGCTTCCTCTTCCAGTTCATCCTCGAGTTCGGCCATCATTCCTTCCAGAAAAGAAAAATATTTTCCGCGAAAATTTTCATAGAGCAGCTCGAAGACGCGGCGCACGGCTTCAAGCTCTTCGTCTTTCACGAAAATATAATATTGATCATCGAGCGTAAAATAAGGAGTGTCGCCCAGCAACTCGTCGGCGGACCATTCGCGATCGGGTTTGATGACATTCACCACTTTTTTCAAACCTGTCACCACGGTTTCATAATCCATTTCGAGAAGCCATTGCAGGCATTTGTTCTCGTCGGCCGCGAGCAGGACTTTCAGCCAGTCTGTAAAGCCTTTTGGATCCATACGGTCTTTCTTCCAGCAATCCACATCGGAAATAAAGAAAAGTTGCGGAAGGCTCGCGAAACGCAGGATTTCACTTTTTTCCTCCAGATCGACTTCACGGACCAGAAGATACAGCTCTTCGGCGGAAAGGGACTGGGCAAGCGATAGAGGATGATGGGAGCGAAGCAGGAGATCCCCTTTTTCCTTGAAAGGGGTTTGGTGAAATATTTTAGCCTGCTCTTCGGGCTTCAGCGCTTCAAACTCTTCGAAGTCCATCATGGAATACTCACTTTACGCACGTCTTCTCCGGCAACTTCAAATTGAAAGCGAAGAGCACCGGAAGGAATCAAAGCCGCAGCCCGTTCCGGCCATTCAATGCAAGAGATGGCTTCCGGGTCGCTCGTGAATTCCTCAAAGCCAATGGCTTCGGCGTCTTTCGGGCTTTCAAAACGGTAAAGGTCGAAATGATACAACTTGGGCCGTGTGGGATAAATATGCATGATGGCAAAAGTCGGACTTTTCACTTCGTCCGGATTTTTCAGGCCAAGCCCCAGCGCAATGCCTTTGATGAAGGTTGTCTTGCCGCTGCCGAGATTCCCTTCAAGCGCGATCACCGTTCCGGGCTTGAGCGTTTTGGCCCATTTCTTTGCAAACGCAATCGTTTCTTTTTCAGAATGACTGATGAATTCTTTCATTAAAAATGCCGGAATCCTTTTATTTCGAAAGGCAAGCGGACCGGTTTAGTATGATCGAGCCACCGGATTCCCTTTTCTTTTTGAATTCTTCCAATCCAGGAAAGAGGGGTCCGGGGGAATTTTTTTCGCCACCCTCTTTCGAGTTTTTCCTTCTGCGTTTCTCCCATCGTAAAAAGCAATTCGAAATCCTCGCCGTCGGTCAAGGCTTGCTCTAGTGAAACTCCATTCTTCGGAATTTTTTGAATTTCAATTGCCGCACCAACTCCAGAAGCTTTCAGGATATGGCCAAGATCCTGCGCAAGGCCATCCGAAACATCGATCATGGCATGGGGCCGGAAGTATTGGGCCAGGTACTTTCCCTCGGCAACTCGCGGTTCAAAGACATAATGATGCTCCCGGATGGAGCCTCCGAATTTCCCGGTCACACCGATCCAATCTCCAGCCCGGGCTCCCGAACGCAGAACCGCTCCCTTTTCAGGCGCAATACCGAGCATCGCAACCGAACAAAAAAAATCTTTTGAACGGCTGATGTCTCCTCCTGTAAAAAGGGTGCCATATTTTTTTGCAATCGCGGTCATTCCTTTGTAAAATTTTTCGATCCAGGCTTCGGAAAACCCTTTCGGAATCCCAAGCGCCGCTACGAATGCAACGGGGGTACCTCCCATGGCGGCGATATCGCTCAAATTGACGGCCACTGCTTTTCGTCCGGCCATTTGAGGCGCGATTTTGCTGTGGATAAAATCAACTCCATCCACAATCACATCGGTGGTAAAAAGCCATTTCGAGCCGCCGCTACCGGCAATTACCGCAGTGTCATCTCCAATCGGAACCAGCCCCTGCATTTTTCGGGGAATGATTATTTTAAACCGCTCGATCAATTCAAATTCGGATTTCATATATCTCAATTGTAGGGGCACCCCTTGTGGGTGCCCTGAACACGTGCACAGGGCGGCCGCAAGGGCCGCCCCTACGTTTTTGTCAATTTCTTAAACGACTCTTTGAATGGTGGTTTCAAAATCCCGGATTCTGTGATGAACGCAGTAATAAGCTCATGCGGAGTCACATCAAAAGCCGGGTTCCAAACATGTATCCCCTTGGGAGCAGTCCGCTTCCCAAATCCTTCCGTGACTTCTTCGGATTTCCGGTTTTCGATCGGGATCTCGTTACCGCTTGGACATTGAAAATCAAAAGTCGTTTTGGGAGCTGCGACATAAAAAGGAAGGCCGTGAGCCTTCGCCAGCAGCGCCACATTGTAAGTGCCGATTTTATTGGCGGTGTCGCCGTTAGCTGCGATTCTGTCGGCGCCGACGATCACGCGATCGATTTTGCCGGCGCGCATGAGCGAAGCTGCCATATTGTCGCAAATGAGTGTACAGGGAATACCGCTTTTCTGAAGTTCCCAGGCAGTGAGCCGCGCGCCTTGCAACAAAGGCCGGGTTTCATCCGCATAAACGAAAAGTTTTTTGCCCTTGGCTTTTGCGGCATAAAGGACTCCAAGAGCGGTCCCAAAACCCGAGGTGGCAAGGCCGCCGGCATTGCAATGGGTGAGCACCCGGTCCCCGGATTTAAAAAGGACGGCGCCCAAGCGCCCCATTTCGCGGCAGAGGCGGTCATCTTCTTGGTGGGCGTTGCGGGCGGCTTCCAATACCCGTAGGGGCACGGCACGCCGTGCCCCTACCTCATTCACGATCTGGTCTAAAACATTCCTTAAATTCACCGCCGTTGGTCTTGCGGTTTTGAGAAAAGAGGCTTCTTGCCGGAGTTTTTTTAAAAACCGGGCCGGGCTTCCCTTGAATTTTGAAATTCCCAGGTACAGGCCGTACCCTGCCGCAACCCCAATCGCCGGAGCCCCGCGCACAACCATGGTGCGAATGGCCTCATGCACTTGCCGGGAAGTGCAGCATGCTATCCAGATCTCCCGGGAAGGCAACTTTCTCTGATCGAGAAGCTTTAAAGCATTGTTTTCAAACTTAAGCGGAGGAAACATATCCAATTATCCTGCGGCCTGCTGAACAAGTTTTTTGGCCAGAAAAAAATACGTTATAAAAATCGCATTATGGGTGACATGCAGAATGATCCCCGGAAGAAGTGAACCGCGCTTTTCAAAAACCCAGGCCAGGGCCAGGCCGAGGATAAAGATCGGCCAGAAAGCAAACGTATTTGCGTGAATCAGGGCAAAAAGGGCAGCCGAAGAAACCAGGGCCGGGAACATTCCCCATTCGCGCTTCAGGATTTGATAACAAAAACCGCGAAAGAAAATTTCTTCGAAAACCGGTCCAAAAAAAACCGCAAGGAAAATGGAAAAGGAGATGAGAAATGAAGAGCGATGTTCTTCTTCGAGAAAAATATTCACGAGCGCGTGCGGCTCCGGCTCGTAATGGAAAAGCTGGGCCAGCGCAATGAGCGCGAGCAAGCTCACCACAAAGAACGGCAAAATGGCCGCATATGCTCCCCATCCGAACATTAGTTCCGACGGCACGCTCCGGCTAGGCACCTGAAGGCCGATGTCCCGCCGGGTTCCCCCTTCGTTGCGCACGACATGAAGCACAAAGGCGAAACTCATAAAATCCATGATAAAGGTATGAAGCAGGATATTAAAATTCACGTCTTCGGAGTGAAGGAGAAACCGCCGGATCCAGTGCAAAATCGCTCCTAAAAGCGCGCTTCCCGCAATAAAAAGAATCACGGCCTTGAAAATCATGGAGAATTTCCATTCCACGGAACACAATGGTTTCGGTTGATATTCAAAGCGGTTTCGCCATCCCGGCTTGAAAAGAAAGAGAAAATCAAGGATAAGGCCGATGCCCAAAGCAAGCGAGATCAGAAATGAAAGCCCCGTGAACACCTTTTCGAATTGAGGATGTTTTTTAAAATATTCCTGGATGGAGTCGGCTTTTTTTATTTTGTCCTGAAACCGCTCCTCGGCATGCTTGAATTGCTGAACGGCGGGCGCAGGCTTGGGCTTCTCTTTTGCGGTTTTCTCCGAAAAAAACCACGGCGAAGCGCAAATGGCAATCACAACGAGAAAAAGAAAACCGTAAAATTTTTCCCTTTTAAAGAAATGAACAATATCAGAAATGACCCGATTCATAGATGAAAGAGCCTGCGGGCATTTCGAGTCGTTTTTTCAGCAAGAATTTCGAGGGACAAACCGTGAATTTCCGCCGCAGTGCGTGCTGTCTCAAGCAAATAGGAAGGCTCATTGCGTTTGCCTCTTACCGACTGAGGCGGCAGAAAAGGCGCGTCGGTTTCAAGCAGAAGCCGGTCGAGAGGACAAGCTTTGCAGGCCTCCCGGAGCGTGTCGTTCTTTTTATAGGTCAGCGGGCCGGCAAAGGAAATATAAAAGCCCATCTCGAGAAATTTTTCCATGGTGGGCCGGTCGGAAGAAAAACAATGCATGACGCCGCTTTGCGGTTTTTCTTTCCGGAAAATTTCGAGCAAGGCATCATAAGCGTCGCGGCAATGAATCACGAGCGGCTTGT
>CAYGIT010000048.1:328-6686 GCA_964349955.1 uncultured bacterium | reverse complement strand
ATTTTCAGGAATTCAAGGAGCACGGCTTCCTGCTTATCCTTCGGCGAATGGTCCCGGTAAAAATCCAGTCCGACTTCGCCGATTGCTACCATGCGCGGCTCGTTTAAAAGCTCACGGATTTTTGCAATTTCTGAAGCATCCGCATTCTTCGAATCATTGGGATGGATTCCCGCAGAGGCCCAGATAAAATCATGGCGTTTCGCAAGCTCAAGGGATTGGACCGAACTTTCGTAATCTGTTCCGATATTGATAAAAAAATCGACGCCAGACGCTTTTGCACGAGCAATAACTTCTTCTTGATCGGGCCCATAATCGGGGAAATACAGATGCGCGTGAGTATCGGTGAATCCCATTTTACTTTTCCGCTTCTTCTAATCTCGGAAAAAGAGCCTCTCCCCGTTCGATGACGCGGGTGGAAGACACAAAGGGTTTCGAAAAAGCTTCTGCCGTATGAATCCCGGCTTTATCCTGAATTCCAAGGCGCTCGATGATTCTGGCCGCGGTTTGCGGCAAAAACGGCTGAAGAAGACAGGCCGCGTGAGCAACGCTTTCGACCAGCACAAAAAGGGCTCCGGCCAATTCGGGCTTCTTTGCGGGATCTTTGGCCAAAACCCATGGCTTCTTTTCTTCCACAAATTGATTGGCGCTTTTGATGACTTCAAAAATGATATCCAGCGCCTGGCGCGGATCGTGAGATTCCATGGCTTGAGCAGTTTTAGGCAACAGATCAAAGGCCCGCTTCAACAGCTCCTGATTCAAATCTTCAGGGGACGGCACCGGGACTTTGCCCTCAAAGTATTTATCCAGCATGGTCACAATCCGGAACCAGAGATTGCCGAGATCATTAGCAAGGTCGGTCGTGTACCGCTGGGCAAGTAAATCCTCTGAAAAAGCGCCATCCTGGCCAAGCGTGACTTCATGCAAAAGGAAATACCGGAAGGCGTCGACTCCGTATGTTTTTACAAGTTCAATCGGATCCACGGCATTACCCCGCGATTTGGAAACTTTGGCGCCCTGCATCGTCCACCAGCCATGCGCCAGCACCAGCCTTGGCATTTCCAAGCCCATGGCCTTCAGCATAATCGGCCAATAAACCGCATGCTGGCGAAGAATGTCTTTTCCGACCAGATGAAGGTCCGCAGGCCAAAGGTCCTTGCCGTATTTTTTCTCCACTTCGGGGTCGCGTACTGCACTGACATAATTAAGAAGCGCGTCGAACCAGACATACACCACATGCTCCGGTGAATTGGGGTAATCAATCCCCCAGCCAAGCCGGGCTCTGGGGCGCGTAATCGAAAGGTCTTCCAGCGGCTGGCGTAAAAAACCCAGGATTTCATTTTTCCGGTACTCGGGCCTGACCAGAAACCGGTCTTCTTCGATTTCTTTTCGCAGCCAATCCTGATGCTTGGCCAGCTTGAAGAAATAATTTTCCTCAGAAAGCTCCTGCGCCTCACGGGAGCAATCCGGGCATTTGCCTTCCTTGAGCTGCAGGTCCGTCCAGAAGGATTCACAAGGCGTACAGTACCAGCCTTTGTAGGCAGCTTTATAAATTTCACCGCGAGTCTCAAGATCACGGAGAACAGCCGCTACCGTCTTTTTATGCGATTCATCCGTCGTGCGAATAAAATAATCGTATTGGATTCCCAGGATTTCCCAGAGCTTCTTGAACTCCGGCGCGATCAGGTCGACGAAATCACGGGGAGCTTTGCCTTCGGCTTTGGCGATTTTTTCGATTTTCGTGCCATGCTCGTCGGTTCCGGTGAGAAAGAAAACCGGCCGGCCGAGAAAGCGCTGCCAGCGGGCAAAGGTATCGCAAAGCACATTGGTGTAGGCATGCCCGATATGGGGCTTGGCATTTACATAGTAAAGGGGTGTGGTGATGTAATAGGTTTTCATATCCCGATTTTTTTAAATCCCATGGCCAGACGGCTTAGCAGCAGTTTTTGATTGGCGTTTTCATCCAGCGATCCTTGCGCATCCAGCAGATAATCCAATGCCCGAACATATGGGTATGAATCCTCGATGACCGGCGATCCCATTCTTTTTCGGAAATGCTCCATCAAGCCTGCGAGCGTTCCCTTAAGCTCATCTTTTGAAATTTTGCCGAGTTCTTCGAAATAATCTTCCCAGGGTTTGCCCCCGATTTCGGAAACAATATCATCCGGCTCGCTCCGGTCAGCCGCCAAGGGCCGGAAACGCACTTCAAAGCTGCGGGATTGAATCGTGTCCAGCATCCGGGCTTTGGTTTCAACTGTCAGGATAAAAACCGTATGTTCGGGCGGTTCTTCGAGGGTTTTAAGAAAGGCATTGGAGGCGTCCGGACTCAAGCGCCCGGCTTCGAGCAGGACAAAAACCTTGTATTTCGCTTCGTAAGGCTTTAAGGACGCGCCCGCGATGACATTGCGGACCTCTTCGATTTTCAGGGTTTTGACTTTGAGATCTTCGCCCAGAATATGAAGATCGGGATGATTCCCAGCTTCGGCTTTGCGGCAAGGATTGCAGTCGCAATCCTCAAAATACCGTTCTTTTTCACAATTGAGGGCGCGGGCAAACGCAATCGCCACGTCTTCCTTGCCCGATTGTTTCTGGCCGGTGAAAAGATAAGTGTGGGCGAGACGTTTATTCCGGATATGCGATTTAAGAAGCTTTACCGCGAAATCCTGGGCCTCTATTTTTTCGGAAAACATTTGTCCAAAACCTCTTCGATTTTTCGCCCGATGGTTAAAAGGCTAAGCCGGGCATCCAATATAACATAACGTTTGGGGTTTTGCCGGGCCAGGGTCAGAAAGCCGCGCTGCACCTTTTGATGGAATAAATAGGACTCGCGCTCCATCCGGTCATGGCGGCCGCCGCGCTTCATACCCTCTTTGGGGTCAATGTTCAAAAGAAAGGTCAGCTTGGGGCCAAAATCCCCCCGAACAAAGAGCCTGCTCACGGTTTGAATGTCCTCCAAAGACATTTTACGCCCGTACCCCTGATAAGCCAGCGTCGAATCCTCAAACCGATCGCAAATCACCGTCATCCCCTTTTCAAGCGCCGGAAAAATCTTCTCGCGCAAAATTTGCGCCCGCGCCGCAAGATAAAGAAGCAACTCCGTCTCCGGCTCCATCTCCGTAAAATCCTTGTTGAGAAGAATCTCCCGGATCGCCTCACTAATCTTCGTCCCTCCGGGTTCGCGCATCACCAACACCCGCACCCCCCGCCGCCTCAAAAACGCCGCCGCCCGCTGAATCTGCGTACTCTTCCCGCTTCCTTCCGTGCCTTCAAACGTAATGAACGTGCCTTTTTTCATCATATTGTAGGGGCGGGCCTTGTGCCCGGCCTTTCGCTCCGGGCACCCACAAGGGGTGCCCCTACATTTTCGGGATCCAATTCCCATTTCAAAGGGTTTTGCTGGATATATTGGCGCAGCTCGAACAATTCCTTCTCATTCCTAATCACATGTTCGTAATAATTGCGCTGCCATAATTGAGAATGGTTTTTCTTATCTTTTAAAGACAAAATAAATTGTCTTGCCGTAATCGATTTAAAAGCCCCAATGATTGCACCTAATGTAGGGGCAGGCCTTGTGCCTGCCCTTTCGCCCCGGGCACCCACAAGGGGTGCCCCTACAATTGCAATTATTCCATGAAAATGATTTGGCATGATCTCAAATTCGTCTAAATAGGCATCCGGAAATCTTACTTTTAATTCTCCCCATGCTTTCTCTACCATTTTTCCATACAAATTCAAGTCCATTTGGGCATTGTCTATATCACCGAAAATATTTAGCCGGTTCCAAGTGCAAATCGTTACAAAATAATAACCCGGCTGAGAATAATCATAATTCTTCAAACGAATAGATTGCCGACAGCCAGAGGAAGTTTCCATCAATCCCACGTCCTTCGTTTCTTTTTTAAAATTGATAACTCTCCCGGCTTTCGGTCCTTAACGCGCCAACCCAAGGCCTGGATTTCATCCCGCAGCCGATCGGACTCTTTCCAAAGCGACTTGTCACCTTGCTCTTTAATTTGCCGACGAATCTCGCTTCTCTCCCTCATTTTAGAAAAAACATTTCCCGGCACTTCCGCAGATTCGGCAATGTCTAGTCCGAAAATTTTATCATTCGCAGAAAAAAATGCGAGAGCGGCCTTGCAGTTTTCAGCGTCATTAAATTCACCCTCCACATATGCCCTATTAATCCATTTAACGCCTTCCAGCATGCTTGCCAGTGCTGTGGAGACATTCAAATCCGAGGACAATCCTTCGATGATTTCCTTTTGCAGGGCTTCAAGCCTGACCACCGTCCCGCATTCAGAGGGAACACTTGCAGACCCGTCAAAATCCGGATGAATGAGAGCATAACAATCATCCAGCTTTTTGATTACCTCTCCGGCCTCCTGTAATCCATTCAAAGTAAAATTAAGCGGGGTCTGGTAATGCGAAGAGAGCAGAGCATAACGAATAGCCATTGGGTCATAGCCTTTAGCAATCAAATCGCGAAGGGTATAAAAATTTCCGTCCCGTTTGGACATTTTCTTACCGTCTACAAGTAAAAATTTGCAATGCAGCCAATACTTTACAAATGGAGCTTTTCCTGTCGCACCTTCGGACTGAGCGATTTCATTTTCGTGATGCGGGAAAATTAGATCTTCGCCGCCGGCGTGAATATCAAACTGCTCGCCAAGCTCTTCCATACTCATGGCTGAACATTCGATATGCCAGCCGGGACGTCCAGGCCCCCATTTTGATGGCCAGGAAGGTTCTCCATCTTTGGACTTTTTCCATAACACAAAGTCAGTCACCTGTTCCTTTTCATATTCATCTGCATCTACACGTTCACTCGCCCCCGCAATGTTCATTTCCAGTTTCTTTTTAGAAAGCTTGCCATAGGCGGGAAATCTGGAGACGCGATAATAGACCGAGCCACCGCTAGCATAAGCAATCCCTTTTTCTTCAAGCTTTTCAATCAGCTTCAGCATACTTTGAATTTTAAGCGTGGCTCGTGGCTGATGGGTGGGAAGAAGGCAGTTCAGCATCTTTAAATCCTCATTGAATGCTTGAATATACGGCGCAGTGAATGCATTCAAGCGCTGTAGGGGCAGGCCTTGTGCCTGCCCGGTCCGGGCGCCCACAAGGGGCGCCCCTACATTGGCACCTGCAATCGTCTTGTCATCCACATCGGTAAGATTCATCACGTGATTTACTTTATAGCCGGAAAACTGCAGAAAGCGGCGCAGCAAATCCTCGAACACAAATGCCCGGAAATTGCCGATATGCGCGTAGTCATACACTGTCGGCCCGCAGGTATAGATTCCGACATGGGCCGGCGGCTCTTTATCGAATTTATCCAGCTTTCCGCTCAGGGTATTGAAGAATTGGATCATGACCGGGAAGGATCAGCCTTTCGCGAGGGCACGTTCAAAGCGGCGACGGACACTGTCGAGGCCGAGTACAGGAAAAATGCGTTTGAGTTCGGGGCCGTGGGCTTTGCCGGTGAGGGCGATGCGCAAGGGCATGAACAGGTTCTTGCCCTTGGCTTTGACTTTGGGTTTCAGGGTATTTACGAAATCATCATATTGTAGGGGCAGGCCTTGCGCCTGCCCGGTCTGGGCACCCACAAGGGGTGCCCCTACATTCATCGCATCCAAAACCTCGATCGCGGCTTTGCAGATCTCGCGGCCTTCTTCGGATTCGATCAGGTCCTTGTTTTCGTAATGAAAATCTTCGGATAAAAGCTCCAGCTTTTCTGGAAGCTGATTGAAACGCTCGATATTGTCTTTAAAAACAGGAAGAATTCGGTGGACAAGTGTTTCGTCGTACGGTAGGGGCAGGCCTTGTGCCTGCCCGGTCCGGGCGCCCACAAGGGGCGCCCCTACCTTTAACCAGGCCATCGCGCGCCGGCAAAACTCTTCATCGGAAATAAGGCGGAGATGCTCGCCGTTTACCCAGTCCAGTTTGTGAGGGTCATAAATGGAAGATGACTTGTTGACGCGGTCCATGTCAAAAGTCTTTTGCAGGTCCTCCCAGGAAAAAAGCTCCCGGTTGTCGCCCGGCGCCCAGCCTAACAGGGCAATATAATTGGCCAAGGCGTAAGGCAGATAGCCATCCTTGCGGAATTGGCGGATTGAGACCGATTCAAGACGCTTGGAAAGCGGCTCTCCGCCCTCCCCATGAATCAGGGAAAGATGGCCGTATTGCGGCGGCTTGAAGCCCATCGCTTCAAGAAGAAGAATATGTTTAGGAGTATTCGAAAGATGGTCCTCGCCCCGGATCACATGCGTGACACCCATGAGGCCGTCGTCCACACATACGCCCAGATGAAAGGTCGGGCTGCCATCGGCTCTCACAATGACGAAATCTCCGACCATTTCATCGA
>CAYGIT010000048.1:0-318 GCA_964349955.1 uncultured bacterium | reverse complement strand
GAAATGGACTTCGCCGCGCACCAGGTCATTCATCTGAAGTTTCGGGTTTTCAATTCTGAATCGAACCGTAGGTTTGATCCCTGAGGCCTTGCGCTTTTCGATTTCCTCTTTTGAAAAATTCCGGCCGCGATTGTCAAAACGCGGCGGGCGCTTTTCAAGCCGGGCCAGGCGCTTCGACTCTTCGGTCTCGGCTTCGGTCACGTAACAATAGTAAGCCTTTCCATCGGCGATCAGTTTTTGCACATATTTTTGATAAAGATCCAGGCGCTCCGATTGCAGATAGGGCCCAACATCGCCGGCCACCCCCGGCCCTGCGTC
>CAYGIT010000047.1:9182-16993 GCA_964349955.1 uncultured bacterium | reverse complement strand
ATCGGGGATCCATTTTCTTTAAAGACCAAAATGGATTCCCGCTTTCGCGGGAATGACAAGATGATAGGGAACGTTACTGAATAGGAATTTTTCTGTCCCCTTTTAAAAATAGAAATCCGATCCCCGAAGTTATGCAAGCCACCCAGGCCCAGGGAGTAAGAAGCCGGTGCTGAATCATGACTCCACCCACGAGAGGCGCAATGATCTGGGAAACCGACATGAGCGACTGCGTAATCCCGATCGCCGTGCCCTGTCGGCCCGGTCCCGCATGCTGGGTAATCAAACTGATCAGGCTCGGCCGTAAAATCGAGCTTCCCATAAAGGCAAGGGTCACGCTAACGAGCAAAAGCGGAAGGGTGCCCGCCCAGCCAAGCATCAAAAAACCCAAAAACATCCCCGCAAATCCAAATTCGATCAGCCGCGCCTCTCCCCAGAATTTCACAAGCCGGCCCGTGAACCCGCCCTGAATGATGATCCCGAGAAAGCCGACATAGGCGTAAATATACCCCACTTCTTTAGCGCCAAATGGCGCGCCGTGCAAAAAGAAACGGCGCTCGGCAAAAAGCGGAAAGCCGGACATGAAAAAAGCAAACGTAAAAATAAATGCCAAAAATTGCCAGAGGAGCGGAGCCAGGGCAGGATTCTTGAAGGCATTCCCATAAACCTTCCAATCAAAACCCGCTTTTACTTCCGCAGGAAGCCCCGCGTGTTTCGGCGGCTCGGCCAAAAGAAAATAAGTGCCCGCGATGCTCAAAGCTGAAAGAAACGCTGCCGCGTAAATCGGATATTGATGATCGAAGTGAGAGAAAAAACTGGTAATCGCAGGCCCCAAAAGAAATCCAAGCCCGAAAGCGATTCCAATCAAAGCAAAAGATTTGGCCCGATGCTCCGGCTCCGTCACATCCGCGATGTAGGCTTGCGCGACCGATAAATTGCCGGCCGTGACGCCGTCAATAATGCGGGCCAAAAAAATGATGGGCAGGCTCCCTGCCCTCGCCAGCAAAAGAAACCCGAAAAAAGTACCGGCCTGACTCACCAGCAAAACCGGCCGGCGGCCTATCCTGTCGGAGAGCTGCCCCAGAATCGGCCCGGCAATCAACTGGCAGAGCGCATACACTGCGATAATCTGCCCGACTTGCACCGGACTGGCTCCAAAATGCTCGGCATAAAAAGGAAGAAGCGGCAGAATAATCGTAAAGCCCATGATGTCCACAAGCACGATTAAAAAGATGGAAAAAAGAGGCGAGCGTTTCATGAAGCGTGATTCTACACGCCTTCGGTGAATTTTTAAAGGTGCTTGTCATTCGCTGCGGTGTTCTCTACGCGGAAACTTTCGCTTTTTCAAGAGCCTGCATTTGGGTTTCAAGGTCCGCCAGGAGAGAAAAGCCGCGATGCAATTCTTTTTGAGTCAACCGGGCAAGGGCTTCGCGTGGCTGTTCCATCAAACGGTTCAGGGGGCCGGGCAAGGAAAAAAGCAGGAGCAGATGAATGATTTCAGCCGCCGTGATTTTCTTCTGAAGGTAAAGCCCCCGGAGCTCGGCCAGTGCATCCGCATCTGCCGAAAATCCAGTTTTTGCCAAACTCCTCGAAATTCTGGGGCCGGGCTGAATTCCTTCCGAAAACCAAAGCAGGGGCCTGGCCCGGGAATCATGCAAATCCAATTTTCCGTTCGAAGAAACCATGGCAGCCTTCAACCACCCGGCGGTTTGGCTACGCGCATCAATCAAACCCAGTTTTTCTTGAAGTTTTATATGCTCCCTTTTCGAGGCGCCTATCCAAACACCATCGGGAAAGAAATTCCGGAGCTCGGCAGTCCATTCGGCGGATTCAGCGCTCCCCAAAATATCCAGAAAAGCGTTGGTGGCAAGCAGGCTCGACCTGTCTTTCAGGGAAGCAAAGCCGGCTTGCTTCCAAACTGAATCTTTCCGTCTTAAGAATTGAATGGCCTTTGTTAATTGTTCTTTCGAAAGGGCTGGGGATTGAACGGACGGGGATTTTTTCACGGAAATATCCTGCTCCAGCGCATTCATCAGCGGCCCCATCGGAATAAAATCGCCCCAATCGCCCAACCTCGAACGAACATCGTCCGCATTGGGCCTTCCCTGCCCTGAAATTTGATTCGGGAGGGCCAGTAAAGCCTGCCGCAATTCAGAACGCCTTTTTTTAGCCAGGTTGTACAAATCCACTATTTTCATTGGGGCAAAGCGGGTTTCACTCCGCAAAAAGGGCTCCGTTTCACCACCGGATTTGAGAAGTTCTTCTGTCTTTTTTCCTATTATTTTTTCAAGGAGAGCTTCAAACTTCTGAAGCCTCTCGATTCCCTCGCTTTCAAAACGAGCCTTCGCATATTCCAGCGCCTGGTTTGGATGGGCCAGCCCTACAAAAATATCCTGCAGCCATTGATGGCCGCGCTCGTTGACTTCCGGGAGTTCCGGCTTCTGTTCGGCAGACATATTTTTCTTGTATTGCTTCGGGACCTGATCCCAGGTAAGAATGATTGGGTTGTCGAGATCCCCAAAAACTTCAAATGTTACTTTAAAGTTCTTCGGATGAGGAAGTTGGGCCCAGCCGCGATAAATCGGGACAAGGTCGATTTCCTTCCTCCGAAGAATGAGTTCTTCCAGCCCCTCTGGAAATTTAAATGCATGCGGCAACTCTTTTAAATTCATCGTATCGATTTCCAACTTTTTTAAATTCGGGAAAAACATTCCCGTGAGAAAGTCCGTAGCCGCAGACAGGTTTGTCGACAATTTTGTCAGGCTGGCAAAAAAATCAAGATTCAAATCAAAAGTTTTATCAATCGAAAAATACGAATACGAAGAAGAAAAGTCTAATGCTAGAGCGATTACCTTTCCCGTTAAGGGACTAAAATCCATCAGGCTATTCATATACTCGTAGCGTAAATGGTCAATCACCAGCCCCTTCACTGCTCCCAGTTCCCGAATAAAGGGAATCGGGATAGCATTGCCGCTTAATTGAACATACAGCCTGCCGTCATGCAAGACCTTTGCCTCAACAGAATTCAAGTTATATTTTTCGATGATCTTAGAAATTACTTCCAATCCTTTTTGCGGCGTGAGCCTTTCCTCCGATGGATGATCTTTGTTTTTATATTCCCGCGCGTCATCCCAGGTAAAAGTCTTTAGCTCCTCGTCTTCCAAATAAAGGCTTACGGTTAAATTTTCCTTTTCTTTATGTTTCGCCCAGAGGTCATAAAGATAATTGAGATTAAATTGGCTCGCTTTATAGTTCAAATCTGAAACAACAGTAATTTTAATGTTGTTTAAAAAATCGGGGAATTTAAATTCTAACCAATAGGATGAGACCCCTATTAAAAGTTCATCAACGTCATGCGGCGTTCCCAAAAAATGGAATTTTTGCAGCCGGGAAACGCGCCTCATTTGCACAAGAAATTGTTCGGCATTCCTAGGAACGTCTGTTGTTAATCCCACCACACTGGAAAAAAACTCTCTATTCATATTAAATACTTCCTGCGAGAATAAATTTTTACCCCATAATTTAAAAGCTCCGACTTTTCCGGCTAAAGGGAAGAGAGATGGCATCTGCTGCGTTTCGCGTTCCGTTCGCCTTCGGTATTCAAGAGTATCGATCGGTAATCCCCGGATGGCCGCCAGATCCTGAATCAGAGACTCCGGGATATTTTCATTCGAGTCATCCATCTCAAGCTCTAATTTTTCGCCGGTGATTCGAGCCTTGAATGTTGAAAAATTTTTTAAAAGCAATGGCCGGATTGCCACAAATCCCTCTTGGGCCGTCAAAAACTCCCCGGGAGGCCGGCGGGCTTGTCCCTGCGGCTCCGGCTGTGCATGTTTGAATTTTTCGGGCACATCCGCCCATGAAATCGGCTGCTCTTGATTGTACTTTGTGCCAAAAACAACCTTCAGGTTTTCAGGATGGGGACGTTTGGCCCATTCCTTGTAAAGGGGTTCGAGATCGACAGTCTTAGGATATGGTCCGCTTAAAAAAACCTCGGTGACATTGGGAGGTAATCTAAAATCAGCCAAATTGTGTCTTTTGGCGAAGAAATCCAGGCTCAAACTTTGAAGTCCCTCCAAAGCCGAGTGTTTCATCAATAAATTGACCCTTTCCGGATCCGCCATCAACCCGGTCAAGTTCGAGAAAAATTCCACCGGGGTTGTTTCATCAATCTTAAATTCCATTTTTCCCTCTGATACTGATGTAAAGAGAATCAGTTCCCCGACCCTTCCGGCAAGGGGTCCTAAATCGGGCATTTCCGTGAAATGATTAAGTTCAAGGATATCGATCGTTAGCCCGTTCACTCGGGCTATTGCTTCCATCAGATCCGGCAAACCGGGACTTGGAGAAAGAATAAGTTCCATCCCCCCGGTTCCGGGGCGATCGTAAAACCTCGCCCTCTCGAATTCGGACCGTGCCGCATTGTATTCCAGCACGATTTTTATTAAAGCCGCTTTGCGTTCCGCGAGAGGCAGAACTGCTGTGGCCTGAACGCCCTTGAATTTTTCGGGCGCATTGTTCCAGGTTAGGGGCTCCTGTTTACCATTTTTCCAAACCATGATTGTCAGATTTTCTTTATGAGGGTGACGAGAGAGCAATTCATAAAATTGCTCGAAATCCTTTTCTTCGACCTTACCCTGATATTCAAAATATTCCAGATTCGGGGGCAGTCTGTTTATTTTGAGACTCTCCGGCTGGGTACGGGAAGAATTAATCAAAAGAGACTTGAGCCCGCTCAAATCCGCTTTGTCAAGAATCTCATTTGCCGCTCGCACATCGACGAAAGTCAAACGAGGCAAAGCGGCGAAAAATTTATTGGCCCCGGTAAGCTCCCATGAAGGATTTGAAGGTTTGATCTTTTTTACATACAGGTTCAGAATTTCAACCTTGCCGGCAAGCGGCTCCAGATCCGAAATATTTCCTCCGTCAAAGTTCAGCGTATCAAATTGCAAGCCGCTTATTTTCGCCAAGGCTTCCACTGTCTCCCTGCGGAAATTCGCGGTAACTTTTAAAGTCAAGTTACCTTGAAAAAGATCCACAGCCATTTCACCCGGGAATCGCGTGAGAACCTTCTCTACTTCGTTCAGAAGCTTTGTTTTCTCATCGGTATTCAGCTCCTCCGGCCCTTCGTCTTTTTCACCGCTCATGACTTTGGCCGCGGCCGCTGAAAAATAAACAGGCTCCAGAATTTCTTTCAGGTCCAGCGGATGAATGACTTTGGCGTTTGGTTTGGCGGCCGTTTTTAAGGCCGTCTGTGCTTCCTCTTCGGGACGAATTCTTAACGCGGCTTCTTTTAACGAAGCCACGGTAGTCACGCTCTCAAAATTTCCCGTGTAAACCGAGACACGGTAACCTTGTGAAAACAGGAAAAAGAAAATCTCTTCCATCATGGGGTCCCCAAGAGCCTGCGCGGGATCAGCCGCCAGGATGAGTTCGGGAAAATCATTTTCGTTTTGTATCATCGCGGGCCTGGGACTGAAATAGTAATTGACCTGGTCAAAAGGAAAAACGGAAAAATACGGCGTGCCGGTGGTGCCAAAATCCTTTTTGACTTCAAACACGGGCTTGACCAGCCCAAGAAGAGCGTTGTTGAGTTCATCGGCATGCATTTCCGAGATTTGCCGCCATCTCTGCTGGCGCCGAGCGCCTTCAGGCCTTCTTGCGGCCGGAACCACGCGCGGCTTTTCAGGCCTTGCCAAAACCGGTTCCAGGGAGGGCCCTCCTTCTGCTGTCTTGTCTTCTCCCAAATGCCGTCCGCCGGTTTCTTCAACGCGCGAGAACTTCGATAAAACCGATACAACAAGGACCGCGAAAGCCATGTATACCCAAAACCAGATATCCGTCATCGAATCCAATAATCTCTGGAAAAAGCCGGCTCCCGGCAGTCTTATTCCGCGACCGGGCGCCATTTTTTCCGGTATCCCTCCTGCCGGAACGGAGAACCCATTTGAAAAATAATGGATGGCTTCAAACCCTATCCAAAGCAATCCGGCTCCCAAGGCCATTAAAATCCCGCGCCGTATCCACTTGTTGTACCAAAGCCATTTCAATAAAAAGCCTCCCCAAAGTTCCGCTTCCAGCAGCCGGACAACGAGTTTTTTCAGGAGGGCGCGCGCGCGCAGGTGCTCATCGGTATTCCGGCTAAAAATCAGCCTGAATGACAGCTTTAAGAACATCACGATTTGTTCTGTCAATTTCTCAAGCGTGAGACGCCCGCCTTCCACCAGATGCTCGATCCCTGCCAGCTTGAATTCCCGATCCTGTTTTTCCCTGGCTCCGGGGAGCCCCGCAAGGGCTTTCTCCTGTAAATCTTCCGGCGCTGCAATCTCGGGAGGCTGCCGCAGTTCGGGCGCGGCCGGGCCTTGAAGGTTTTCTACCGCCTCTTTTTCAGAAACAATCTCCGATGCCCGAAGAGGATTTGCTTTATCTTTCTTTTTTTCGGGAAGTAGCCGGAAGTCTTTTTCCATTTCTTGCATCAATTTTAAGGCCTTGTACTGCTGGTAGAGAACTTTCATTTCATCTTTGGATTCGGGAATGGCTTCGCGAATTTTGTCCACGCGGGCCAGATGCTTGAGCGCGAGGGCCGCGGGATTGCGGTCCGCGGGATAAGTGCCGTTGATCGCGGCGGCAAAAACCTGAATGCGTTCCTCGGTAAAGCGGCCGCGGGCTTCGGGCGGAAGCTGGTCTCTTTTTCCCCAGGCAATCAGAAGAAGCTGGAACAAAGCCCGGTCTGTCAATGGCCTTTCAGTATCCATAAGCCATTTCCGCATTTTAACAAAATCACCCTTTTCCCCGGCAAGGATCATGTTGATCAATTGTTTTTCTTCGTCCGCTAAAACTCCGACGCGGGCATGCGGATAATCCCGGTCAAACGCGTAGCCATGGCGGAGATCTTCCATATCCTGAAAAACGGTTTCATAAAATTCATTTTCAAAAGAAACCCAGGGTCTAAGTTTGTCATCGCGGGTAAAAACACCGTGGCTGGTTTCGTGATAAACCGTTCCCTTCCAATCACCGGCGGTCGTAGCCTTGTTCAGCTCCAGGATTCTCCGCGACGCGTTCCATTTTCCCGCCGCGGAAGCGCTATTGATCCAGGCCAAACGCACCGGCTGTTCCGCAGAAGGAACCAGCGCATTCACGGTTTTTTCGATTTCCGTCACAATATCGCGTTGGGATTCTTCCTTGAAATTTTTCAGAAAACTTTGATCGGGCATTTTTTGATTCATGGGGCGAAGATGCGTATTCCCATAAACTTCTTCCGCGGCTTGCTCAAAACTCATGCCTTCGGCAAGGCGTTTGAGCGCGCGCTTGAACTCGCGCATGGTCGGAAAACGGTCCACTCCGGGCGCCTGTTGACGGATCCAGGCATGCAGATTCACAAGAAGTTTTCTGTTCGCGGCAGAGGCTTCGGGATAAAGCGAATCGGCGATTTGCTGGAGTTCTTGCTGGGGATAATCCTCGATATTTTCAAAAATAACGCGGTTTAAAAGCGCGGAGGAAAGCGTTTGGCGGCCCGCAAACGATTCGGGATTGATCGTGGCAAAAAAGGCGAAGCCGGGATGCGCGTCTCCGGTCAGAACATCGTTCAAACGGCCTTCCAGGAACCCGCTTGGAAGGCGGTTCATTTCGCTCAAGACCACAACTTCTCCGTTTTCTTTGGCCTGCCCAATGATTTTGATCATGCCTTCCAGATCACGGAAATTCGCATTTAAAAAATGAATTTTAACACCGGGCATAAGGATGGGAAGCAGTCTTGCCAACAGATCATCTTTTCCGCGGCCTGAAGGTCCGGAGATAATCATGCCTAATTTTCC